>QHYL01000383.1 GCA_003224105.1 Acidobacteriota bacterium
CTTCGTCACAATCCATTCCGATCAAAACCACCTTTAAACTAAGTTGTCCGATACATTCAAGCGTAATGCTTGTGGGAAGACAATTTGTTTGAAATGAAGCGACGACCAGCACATCGCAGTTCGAATCCAAAACTTGCTGAACATTCAAATCAGCCTGCCAACTTTGGCCAACAACCGTCAGGTCGGAGCGCTTGCGGAAAAGGCGAACCAATGCCTCACGCAGCAGGCGGTTTTCTATCAGCAAGAATACTCGGATGCTTTCGCTGGGGACTGTACTGCCCATGGGAACCCTTTGCTGAGTTACAGCCAGAATTGTCTTAGAAATTTAGTGTCCTAACGCGACCGGGCGGCACAAAGACACAGTACAACCTAATGGTTCTTCGAGCGCGCACTAGGGTAAGCTTTGTTTATTCAAACTGTCAACTCCAATATACGGAATATTTGTGTCCCAAACCGACACAGCACCCTCATTTCATTTCTCGGAACCCGGGTTTGGCAACATTGATGCCTAGAGACGCGTGTGAAGTTGCCAAGTTGGAACGTGTAAATTATGAAATTTTCGTAACAGCTGTCGCCCATCTCCGACAGTTAGCCCGTTGGGTCATTACTTAAGCTTTGTTAGTTCAAATTTGGTATTCACCAATCTCCCCTTGGTTCGCTGGCTTGTTCCAGCGTAATCCCTGCCGATAGATCCGCTTTGATTCTTACGTTCGCCGCCCGTTACCGCGATACTGTGCTCGCAGGGAGTAGTGCCATGGAAAAACCTATCCGCGTGCTCGTGGCGAACCGTCCGCGCTTAATGCGCGAGACGATTCTTTCGACTTTTGCCGACCAGCCCGACATCGAAATTGTCGGTGAAGTCGAGGATGAGTCGGAGATTTTCGAGAGCGTGAAGAAAACTCTGCCCAATTTTGTAGTTGTCGCGCTGGACCACCCCGGGGAGCGGCCGCGCATCTGCGACATTTTGCTCAACGAACATCCGGAAGTGCGAGTGATCGCCGTGGCACAGGCAAACAACTACGTCGTTTACTACTGGGCATCGCTGGACATTCATTCGAGCAACATAGAGCCCTCCGAGGAGGGTGTGCTTGGCGTTTTGCGAAGCAAACTTGCGACGAGCAAAGCGAATTGAAATGTTTCCTGCCCGGTCCAGGGAGAACGTATGGTGAACATCAAGAACTTGGTGTGGCGGACTTCCCTTCTTTTCTTGGGGATGACTTTCTGCTCCTCCTTGGGCGCGCAACAGCAAGTCGATAGGCAACGCCCGCGCGAGCAAGAGGCAGTCAGTTATGGCGTCAAAGAAACCTCCGATTTGGCCCAGGACAACCTTAACCGCGTTGCCGCCTCGGCCGCTCAAATTCGAATTGTCCTGGCAAGAGATGAAGGTTTGCTAGTCGATTTAAAGCGCTGGGTCGCAAAGGAGGCTACTGATAACGGGCAGGTCGTAGACGATTCGAATCTGACAGACCAAGCTATCTCTGAACGCTTGGAACAAGACATCGTTTTTCGATCCGTGGCGACGCGCCTGCTGCAGCGTTACGGCTACCTCATGCCGGCTGCCAATCCCGATTCCGACTTTGCAAAGCAGAAGGACCTGATTCTCAAGGAACGCGCGCGGCGGCTCGTCCAGATCGAATCTCAGGAAGATTCGGAGTCGCTTCGCCCCCAAACGAGCAACCAGCAAATCGAGCAAACGGCAGCATGCGATCCAACTCTGGACGAGGATTGTCCCCAGCCGCTGCCAGCAGAGCGCCGGCAGCAACGGACGCGCACTCCGGTGGACTCGCCTTCTACTCAGCCGAACGGTCCAGCACCGGCGGTGCCCGACATGCTTCCGCAGCAACAGAACCTGCCCCGGATCATGCAGGCGGACGGATTGCAGCAACCCCCGGATCTGAAGGGCATTCTGGATTCTTCCGCCGGGTATCAGCTAACCTCCAGCCCCCTAAGGGCAAACACTAATCCTCTCGATGCCTCTGCGGCCTTGAGCATGGGCACAGGCGCTATCGATGGTCTCCCGCTTATGCGAGACCTTCCGTCCTTGGTTCGTGAACGAGCAGGTGCAAACGACACTCCCTCGCAAATCACCGAAAAGAGGCAACTGCGGCGCGTCCCAACTTACAGAGGATGGCTCGCAGAAGAAGAGGTTGCTCCCGTGCGGATGACTCACCGAGCCAATCCTTACGCCGACATCCCCTCTCTCTACGATATGTACGTGCAAGCTTCCGCGCGGCAGAAGCCAACCGAACGCTTCGGCCTGGATGTCTTCCGCAACACCGCGAACGACCCCGAACAGCTCCCTATGGATCTCCCCGTCGGCCCCGACTACGTCGTTGGACCGGGAGACAGTCTGGAAATTGACATGTGGGGAGGCGTTTCGCAGCGCTTGTTCCGCGTTGTGGACCGGCAGGGACGCGTCTCGTTGCCAGAATCCGGGCCTCTGCTGGTTAGCGGCCGGAGTCTGGCGGATGTCCAGCAAAACGTGCAGCAGGTGCTGCGAAGCCAGTTCCGGGACGTTTCCGCGGACGTGTCGGTTTCGCGGTTGAGAACCGTGCGCGTGTACGTTGTCGGTGAAGTAAGCCAGCCTGGCGCTTACGACATCAGTTCTCTCTCGACGCCATTAAATGCTCTCTTCGCTGCCGGGGGCATTACACCTCGCGGTTCTCTGCGCACGCTCAAACACTTTCGTGGCAACCAGCTTGTAGAAGAAGTCGACGCCTACGATTTGCTCCTTCACGGCATGCGTTCGGACCTCCGCCGACTGGAGAACGGCGACACGCTGCTCGTTCCTCCCCTGGGACCGCAAGTCACGGTGGACGGAATGGTTCGGCGGCCAGCCATCTATGAATTACAGGGCGAGAAGTCTTTGGCGGATATACTCGAGCTCGCTGGTGGAATCCTCCCCACCGCCACGCTCCGGCATATCGAAGTGCAACGCGTGGAAGCCCACGAAAAACGAACCATGCTTGCGCTCGACCTTACCCCGAGCGGCGATTCCGATGGGGTCAAAAAACAGTTGGACTCCTTCGCCATTCGCGACGGCGACCAAGTGCACATCTTCCCCATCGCCCCGTACAACGAAGACGCCATCTATATTCAAGGGCACGTCCTGCGCCCGGGCCGCTATTCCTACAAGGCAGGAATGAAGCTTTCCGATTTGATCGCTTCCTACAAAGACTTGCTGCCGGAACCGGCGGCACACTACGCAGAGATTATCCGGCTCAACGCCCCTGACTTTCACCCAAGCGTCACGAGCTTTGACCTTTCCGCGGCCTTAGCCGATCCAGCCTCCGCGCCGAAACTTCAACCGCTCGACACCGTGCGTATATTCAGCCGCTACGACTTCGAGCCTGCTCCAGAAATCTGGGTCGGCGGAGAGGTTCGCGCTCCTGGAAGGTACCGCACATCGGGACAAGTTCGTTTGAAGGACGCGGTGTTTCTCGCCGGCGGCGTAACTCAGGACGCTTCACTGGATTCTGCGCAACTCTTCCGCACGCAGCCCGACGGCACCTTGAAAATCCTGAGCGTGAACTTGGGTGGAGCCCTGAGTGAAAATTCCGCTGACAACATTTTGCTTGAGCCGCGGGACCGGCTCATCCTTCACCGCAACGCGGCCAAAGTGGACCCGCCTACGGTCTACGTAAAGGGTGAGGTTGCCAAACCCGGCCGTTATCCGCTTACCACCAACATGCGCGTAGAGGACTTGGTTCGCGTGGCTGGTGGCTTGAAAAAAACTGCGGATACCGGCACCGCCGACCTGACGAGCTATGCCGAAAGCCACAGCCCGAAACCCGTTGCAAAGAATATGGATGTCAAGCTTTCCGCAGCCATGGAGGGCGACAGCTCCGCGGATTTGCCGCTCCACGACGGCGACGTCCTCACCATCCGGCAAAATCCAGGCTGGAACGACATCGGGGCCATGATCACTCTCAAGGGCGAAGTCCAGCATCCCGGAACGTACGGCATTCGGCCTGGGGAACGGCTCAGCTCCGTGCTAGCCAGAGCCGGTGGCTTCAATGCTCAGGCTTATCCCTATGGTGCGGTACTCATGCGGCGCGACGTCCGCGAACTCGAAATGCAATCTCGCATGGAACTCGTGCAGCGCGTCAAGGTCGAGCAAGTGTCCCTCAAAGCCTTGCCAGATTCAGATGCTGACCAGAGGAATGCGAAATTGACGGCCATCGCTGAAACAGAAACAACCCTGCAACAACTCCAGGCCAATCCTCCAATCGGCCGGGTCGTGATTCATATCCAACCGAATCTCAAGGAGTGGCGCGATACGACAAAGGATGTCGCCATCCGCGATGGAGACGTGCTCCTTGTTCCGAAGAAGGCGGGCTACGTGATGGTGAATGGGCAGGTATACAACCCCACTGCCATCAGCTACCAGTCCGGACGAAGCGCCAAGTGGTATCTCAGCCAAGCCGGTGGACTGACGCCGCTTGCGGATCGGAAGGGCGTTTTTGTGATTCGTGCGGACGGTTCCGTCATCGCTGCGAAGAACAATTCCAGTGGATGGTGGCTGGGTGATCCCCTGAGCACAACGCTCAAGCCCGGCGATTCCATCATTGTGCCGGAGAAGGCTCCGAAGATCGGCGGCCGCAATTGGGCGACGGTGCTGCAATCGGCGCAGGTGGCTTCTTCATTGGCTTTGGCCGTGGCGTACATCCATCCGTGACGAGGGAGTCTTGAGAGAGTCGAGGACCATTCTGATGTTGCTGGGTTGGCTCGTGAGTGCTTCGCTGACGAGCACGGCGGCTCTTGCTGCCCCCCCGCAGAGTCCCGAGAAGCAGAATGACAGCGTTCGCGCAAAAGTCACTGCGGAAACCACGCCAGATAAAACGCCCGAAGGGGCGCGGAGCCGCATGAGCGAGAATTACGAGATCTCGTCCACGTCGCACCACAGTATCCAGAGACTGTCATCCGATTTTCTGGTGGACCAAAAACATATCTGGACGAGTCCCGCAAAGCTGAGGCTTTCGGATACTGAGTGGCTTGTCCCGCTCAGCGGAATCACCGCGGGACTCTTTGTGACGGACCGCGATTTCAACGCGCATTTGTCCCAGAGCCCGGCGACGATTAATCACTACAAAACGCTTTCGAATGCGGGTGTGGCAGCGCTTATCGGCGGAGCCGGTGGTATGTGGCTGTTAGGTCATGCCGCGCACAACGAGCATTGGAGCGAGACCGGCTTCCTTGCCGGCGAAGCCGCGATCAACAGTCTTGTGATGGTCGAAGGAATGAAATATTCCTTGCGGCGCGAACGTCCTTTTCAGGGCGATGGCAGTGGCTCGTTCTTTCAGGGGGGCGGCGCTTCCTTCCCCTCGGAACATGCTGCGGCAGCGTGGTCCGTCGCCAGCGTGGTTGCGCACGAATATCCCGGTCCGCTCACGAAGATCTTCGCGTATGGCCTTGCGTCTCTGGTGGACATTTCCCGCATGAAAGCGCGCCAGCATTTCCCTTCTGACGTGCTCGTCGGCAGCGTACTCGGCAACCTCATCGCGCAGAACATTTACAGCCGGCGCCACGATCCCGAGCTTGGTGGCGAAGCTTGGAGGTCGATCGGCCAGCTCTTTCGCGACGGACCTCATTCTCCAGCGAATCAGGGTTCGCCCTACGTTCCTCTCGATAGCTGGATTTATCCGGCCTTGGACCGGCTCGCGGCCATGGGCTTGATCGACAGCGGATTTGCAGGTATGAAGCCTTGGACTCGAAACGAGTGTGTGCGGCTTTTGGATGAGGCCGGAGATCGCGTCGAGTCGGGCACAGGCGGCGTAGAGGCCGAGAAGATCTACAACCTGCTTGAAAGAGAATTCAGTGGCGACCGGGAACGAATTGGCAGCGGTGGCCGTGCTCGGGCCCAGATCGAAACGATCTATGGTCGCATGACTGAAATCTCGGGCCAGCCCCTTACTGACGGCAATCACTTTGGCCAAACGATTACGAATGATTTCGGCAGGCCCTACCAGGAAGGGTTTAACTCCATCGAGGGCGTTTCCGCGTGGACCACCAGCGGACGCTGGGCGACCTATTTGCGAGCGGAATACCAGCATTCTCCGTCTGCTCCCGCGGATCCTTTGCCAATGCGGCAATTTATTGGTTCCGTCAACAGCCTCCAGGGCGTTCCACCTGCAACTCCGTTCTCCACCTTCAATCAAGTTCAGTTACTCGACGCCTACGCAGGGCTGACTTTCGACAACTGGCAACTCTCTTTCGGCAAACAAAGCTTGTGGTGGAGCCCCATGCAAAGCGGTCCGCTGATGTTTAGCGACAATGCCGAGCCCATCAATATGTTCCGCATCAGCCGCGTTTCGCCACTCCAACTTCCCAGCATCTTGGGTTGGCTGGGCCCCCTGAGGTTGGAATGGTTCCTGGGACAGCTCACCGGCCACGATTTCGTTTTCCAAAACAATACCGGCCTCGTTGGTCAGTTTGGTCAGCCTCTGGGTCGGCAGCCGTTTCTCCAAGGGCAGAAACTCTCTTTCAAGCCGACGCCGGATTTTGAATTCAGCGTTTCTTTATCCGTTGTCTTCTCGGGCGGACCGAGCCCGCTCACATTCCACAATTTGGTTAAGAGCTATTCCTTTGGCCAAGGCTCCACCAATAGTGCACCCGGCGGCTACGGCACCAGCGATCCGGGAGATCGGCGTTCGGGCATCGATTTCAGCTATCGCATTCCAGGTCTGCGTAACTGGTTGAGTTTTTACGGCGACGCATTCACAGAGGACGAAATTTCTCCACTGGGCTATCCGCGCAAATCCGCGATCGAGGGAGGAATTTATATGCCTCGAATCCCGGGCATTCCTAAGCTCGATTTGCGCTTGGAAGGAGGAACTACCGCACCGGTGGATTTTCCAGGTGGTTGCGCCGGCTGCTTTTACGTCAATGGTCGTTATCCCGGCGGTTCTTACCTGAATGGCGGGAACTTAATCGGCAGTTGGTTGGGGCGCGCCGGGCAGGGCGAACGCGTCTGGAGCACTTACTGGTTCTCATCGCGCAACAAGATTCAGTTCGAGTACCGCCACCAGAAGGTAGACGGCGATTACTTGCCGCAAGGAGGCACTCTGAACGACGGTGGCGTAAACCTGGAATTTCAACTTAAACCTGCGGTCACACTCTCGGGATCAGTGCAATACGAAAAGTGGAATTACCCGTTGCTCGATCCTGAAGTGAAGTCCAACTGGGCAACCAGCATTGGCTTCACATTCTGGCCTCACCTCTGGAAATGACTGCGTGAGCTTTCGGCAAGAGAATTTAGGGATGGACATAGAAGCGAGATGACGCAAACCGCCGCCAAACCGCAACCCGAACCCGCTCCGCAAACGGCCGCAGGCGAACTCTTGTTGCCTGAAGGGCCGCTCGAGGACTCGCGCGAGTTACAAGCGGAGCGATTTCGTTTGCTTTGGGATCGCCGCCGTTTTCTTCTTCGTGCAACTGGGGTAGGGCTCCTGGCATCGACGCTGGCCGCTTTCTTGATTCCGAAATCCTACACCTCGACGGCGCAGCTCATGCCGCCGGATCAGCAATCCACGTCGGCACTGGCAATGATGGCGGGGATGGCGGGAATGGCGGCCAAGACCGGAGGCGGGCTCGGCGCCATGGCGGGCGATCTGCTGGGAATCAAAAATTCGGGCGCACTTTTTGTCGGAGTGTTGAGAAGCCAGACAGCCCAGGAGCGCCTTGTAGAAAAGTTCGACTTGAGAAAAGTCTATGGCAAACGGCTGTTCATCGATGCGCGAACGAAGCTCGACGAAAACACTTCCATTTCCGAAGATCGCAAGAGCGGCATCATCGCCGTCAGTGTCACGGACCACAATGCACAACGCGCCGCGGCCATTGCCAACGCCTACGTCGACGAATTGAATTCTCTGGTGGCCGGGCTTTCCACTTCTTCCGCACACAGAGAGCGCGTGTTTCTCGAAGATCGTCTCAAAGTTGCAAAACGGGATTTGGATGAAGCCACCAACCAACTCGCGCAGTTTTCCAGCAAGAACAGCACCCTCGACATTCAGCAAGAAGGCAAGGCCATGCTGGATGCGGCCGGCACTATCGCAGGCGAAATGATCGCTGCGCAATCCCAGGTCGAAGGACTCCGCCAGATTTACACCGACCACAATTCTCGCGTTCGGGCGATGCAGGGTCGCGTCGCAGAGCTTCGCAGACAGCTTGAAAAACTGGGCGGCACGCAAAAAAGCCCGGCGCAAGAGGCGCCAGCGTCAACTTTGGCAAAGAGCCAAGCCGCAGATCCACCTGCGGGCCCTGTGGCTGATCCGCCCGCCGATCCTTCTACGGATCCAAAGGCGGCGTCATTCGGCGATATGCCGTATCCCACCATCCGGAGCCTGCCGTTGCTTGGAGCGAAGTACTCGGATTTTTATCGGCGCGCAAAGATCCAGGAAACCGTCTTCGAATTGCTGACGCAGCAATACGAACTAGCGAAGGTGCAAGAAGCAAAAGAGACCCCCAGCGTCAAAGTCCTGGACCCGGGTACAGTCCCGGAGAAGAGGTCGTTTCCCCCGCGCTTGCTGATCATGTTTCTTGGGACAGTGCTGGCATTGTCCTTGTCTGTCGTTTGCGTATTGGGGTCGAACCAGTGGCAGCAAACCGACCTGGATGATCCCCGCAAGATGCTGGCGCAGGAAGTAGCAGCAACGGTAAGAGCGCGCGTTTCATGGCATATGCGAAACGGCGGTAACAATAACGGGAAAGAGAAAGGAATTCTGGGAAGGCTGAACCGCTGGTCATCAGCCGATGGACCGGAAAAGCGGTAAAGCGTCCTCGAAGCGCTGTAAGGGTGTCGTAACTGCAAGAATACAAAAGGGTTAGGTCACATATTGCCCTGTAAGTGACGGGGCGGAGCTGTCTAGAGCGCACATGAGCACATCTATTAATCCGCCAAACGGAATTCAGCCTGAGGTAATCCGCGCTCTTGCTGCGAGCACTGGACCACACCCGGTTCCCGGTGCCGACGTAGCGCAAGCCGCATCACTGGCGCGGTGGTTTGCCGTCTACACATGCGCGAACCACGAGAAGAGTGTGGCGGACCAGTTTGCGGGCCGGGGCGTCGAACACTTCCTGCCGCAGTATGAGTCTGTGCGCCGATGGAAAGACCGCAAGATGCGCCTGCAACTGCCGCTTTTCCCTGGCTACGTCTTTGTTCACATGGCAGCGCAAGAGCGGCTTCGCGTTCTGCAAGTTCCCGGCGTAGTGCGACTGGTGGGCTTCAATGGAAGCCCGGCGCCGATGCCGCAGAAGGACATAGAGAGAATACGGCAGTTCCTGGAACAAGGCTGGAGAGCAGAACCGCACCCCTACTTGCAAGTAGGAAGGCATGCGCGCGTGGTCCAGGGGCCACTCGCGGGGATGGAAGGAATCATTGTGCGGCGGAAGAATCGTACCCGCCTGGTGCTTTCGTTCGATTTGATCCAACGGTCTATGGCGATTGAAATGGACCAAACCGATTTGGTGCCGGCGTAAAAGGCAGGCCAGCAAGAAGAATAGGAGGCTCGATGAAGGGTGTGATTTTGGCGGGTGGAACAGGGTCGCGTCTATGTCCACTGACCCGGGTAACGAACAAGCACCTGCTGCCTGTGTACGACAAGCCGATGCTGTATTACCCGCTTCAGACATTAGTGGATGCGGAAATCAAGGACATTCTCATCGTTACGGGAGGCAACAATGCGGGAGACTTCCTGCGGCTGCTGCGTAACGGAAAGGATTTCGGGCTGAAGCAGCTGAGTTTTGCCTACCAGGAAGGCGAAGGAGGAATCGCAGACGCGCTACGGCTTGCTGAGCCGTTCGCGGCCGGCGAAAAAATCTGCGTGATCCTGGGCGACAACATACTGGAAAACAGTATTCAGGGGCCAAAAGAGAAGTACGAGGAACAGGAAGAAGGAGCGCTGGTATTGCTGAAGAAAGTGCCGGACCCCGAGCGCTTCGGCGTACCCGTATTTGAGGGCAAGCGAATTGTGAAAATCGAGGAGAAGCCCAAATTGGCCGGCTCGCCCTACGCCATTATCGGCGTGTATTTCTACGACGGCACGGTGTTCGACCGCGTGCGGCCACTGAGACCTTCGGGCCGGGGGAAATTGGAGATCACGGACGTTAACAATTCCTATCTCTTCGAGCGGAAACTGAACTACGAAATTGTCGAGGGCGGGTGGACGGACGCAGGAACGTTTGAATCGCTGTGGCGGGCAACCAAGATGATGCGGGAGAAGGCGCTGCTGGCGGAAGAACTTGCTTTGGCTGCAGCTTCCAAGAGGCAGTTTTTGATTTCGCCCTCGCGAAGTGAACAGCCCCTCCCCCCTGATTTTTGTAAGTGCGCATTCTAAAGGACTTACAAACCGGTCTCTTGTAAGTGCGCATTCTAAAGGACTTACGAGCGGTTGATTTCGGCCAAAACACGGTGTTGGCTTGGAAGTGCGGATTTTAAAGGAGTTATCCGAGGGAATGAGAGGGACGGTTGAAGGACGCGAGAGCTGGCGGTTTTCGTTTTCAGGCGGGAGTACCCCCACCCCCCGGCAATTCGTATGGTTATCAAAACAAAGGGGTTACAAGATGGGCAGTTCGGAACTCTATGAAAACAAAGCAGATGGTAAGGGGCAAAAACGGCTAAAGCAGGTGCGGACAGGGCTTGGGTAGCGGGCGACAGGCAAGATTCACTGGAGTGGGAGCTAAAAGTCACAACCGATGTTAGTACAGGTTTACCGATTTGTCAAGACAAAAGCGGGGAACGAAGCGAGATTTTTAGTGACCGATGAGCACTGAGATGGCAAATAGGCCGCTACCTGGGGTGCTGACAGGGCATTTTCACGCCCTCGGGAAAAATGTACTGCTGAAGTACGCCAGTGAAACTTCCCGCCTGTTTCAAATGGCGTTCTTCGTGGTTGTGGCACGGCGATTCGGCCCCGGCCCTCTCGGAAAGCTAACGGTCCTGCTCATGATCGGTTCCCTAGTGGTACTGATTGTCGGCGATATGGGGATCAATACCACGATCATCGCCAGAATCAGTGGGGGCAGGGAGTCGGACCGGGTGAATGTCGCCTCCGAAGCCCTCTTTTGG
>QHYL01000576.1 GCA_003224105.1 Acidobacteriota bacterium
AACGGCACCGAGCCGTTCGCCTATATTGGTTCCAGCGGCTTCCTCGAAATTGGCGTGAACAAAGGCAACGCGGCACGCACCCTGGGCCTGAACCGCGGCGCGGCCATCGTCCTCACCAGGTAGTCTTAAGTTGCAAATTCTAAGTTGTAGGTTAG
This sequence comes from Acidobacteriota bacterium, assembly GCA_003224105.1. GTDB lineage: Bacteria > Acidobacteriota > Terriglobia > Acidiferrales > UBA7541 > Acidiferrum. The sequence goes on from QHYL01000576.1 coordinate 156, forward strand.
GGAGAACCCACTTCAGGAAGCTCCACGAGGTAAGCTTTTCTCCCCTGCGTTGGGACGCGACTTCAAGCAATGCTTTGACTCCTCGGTGGTTCACACCTCCCCCCACCTTTTTTCGGAACTGCGCATTCTAAAGGAGTTATGCGGGGGCGTTTTTGCAACTGCGCATTCTAAAGGACTTACGGACGGACAATTTCGGCCAAAACCGGGCAAAACACGGTGTTTGCTTGGAACTGCGCATTCTAAAGGAGTTAGCCGAGTCGACAGCTGACAGTTCACAGCTAACAGCTCCAGACGAACGGGGGAATCCCAGCGGGACCAGGGAAGTGATTGGTGATTCGTGAGTGGTGACTGGTGCGAAATACGAGAATCCCCGCGCGCGGCTGCGCCATCCCGATGCAAGATCGGGATGCTGGTAAACGCAGATACGGGGGAGGAAGGCAGAGAGGTTGCTCCAGGCGTGCGATGTCGAGGAGACGCGAAGGTAGGGCGGGAGACCGAAAAGCTGCGGCGGGGACGTTTCTGCGTGGCGCATCCCTCGAAGCTCGGGGCGAGCGAGATACAAAAGGCGGACATAAGAGACTGGGCACCGTGGACTGAGTTCCGTAGTTAGAAAGTACAGTGTATCACAGAGTAAAAAATAAAGTCAAGGCAAATCTAAGTGCTTTGGATGCATGGAGTTGGAAGGGGCAAAATCGCGAGTTTTTGCTCTGGCGGGCCAGGAGCTCTTAAGTCATTTCGATGGAATGGGTTAGCGGCGCGAGATCTAGCATGGCCTTACGACGCTGGAGCTAATTGTCGGCTATTTGTGAAGGGGGTGCCCAAAACACAGCACATATCCGCTGTTATCAATGATCTCGAAGGCGCGGAGTCCATCGCTGGTATTGGCCAGTTCTCGATGCACGGGAACGGCTTTGCCTACGAACTCTGTGTACAGTGAGTCGGGATCATCCGTGTAGACGTAGGCGTCCCAGGGAGCCCATTCGTGGCGGGAACGATTCGGCTGTGGATGGACCTCGGGCGTGATGGCCTTGAACATGAGCATGACTCGGTCGCGTCCAAGGATGGCCCAGAAGTCGTCTGTGTTTCCGTCGCCTCCTCCTTTATAACGAACGTCGAACCCCAGCTTGGACTGATAGAAGGCAAGCGTAGCGCCCAAGTCGTCGACAATAAAAAAGGGAGTAACGCTGTTCAACATGGCGAAAGCGCCGTGGACTCGAAGATAGCCTAGCAGGTTATGCGGGATTTTCCACTTGAGAAGGGGCAAGTGGTCGAAGTGATTTTGGTACGGCAACACGAGCCAGATCCTTCGCTGTGGCTGTAGGTAGCTTCGGCGTCACGCCGGAATCTCAATTGGCTTTATGAAGATGTCTTCCGCAGGGATTGGCAAGCCATCTTCGACCAGGCTCTCAATGTACAGGCTGATGGCTTCGCGGATGTTTTCGACGCCTTCCTCGATGGTCTCGCTTTGTGTATGGCACCCGGGCAAAGTGGGACAGAAGACGTGGTAGCCCCCTTCCGTTTCTTTCTCAAAGATCGCTGTATACCTGTGTGCCATCGCAAACCTCCGCAACTCCACATTCTAGCCGATTCCGGAGCGCCTCAATGCACACTTCATGGCGATGGTAGATGCCTGCAACCAGCGCCGCCAAAATCGCCCCAAAAGGTGGGGCACCACCCTCTCGATTTAACGGGTTAAGGGGTTGCCACCCGCCCTTCATCCGGCTTCAACGGTCGGCAGCCTGCTGATGATCTCTACGGTTTCGAGGCTAACGGTGACGACCTGTCCGACCAATCGTAAAATGTACTGTTCGTCGTTTTCACGATTTGGGTCACTGGCAATGTTCCCATTTTCGTCGCGGGTGACGCGGTACTGGTCGATCACCCATTCCAGGGCGCTTCGGTTACCGAGGCGGTAATCGAAGACCTCCGAGGGGATGCCGCTCAAAGTGAGGAAATCGTTGTAGAACAGCGCCTTCTTATCTTTGCTCAACTTCATCGCCTCCACGCGCCAGTCGAGTTTGGCCTCTATGTTTTCCTGCCGTCTTAGTGGGAACTCTTTCGCGGATTCATAATTCAGATGCAGGTCAGCGAGTTCTTTTCCTGCGTCGGTAAAGGCGTGAAAAAGCCTGGCGCTAGCCTTGGGATTGTGGCAAGGCTTGGCGTCACCCCGCATTGCCTGAGCGGACGGACGAGGGGAAAATTTGGCTGGCGCACCTCCGGTTGCGCTAGCGGCGACGCTAACGAATGGAATGCGGGGTAGTTCGCGTTTCAGGTTCCCGGCGTACCGGACGCGGTAGGTAGGATGATGCAACAGAGCATAAACGTAGTGGAATACGTCTGTCCGCTTTATGCTGTCGTCGCGGTAAAACAGACGAAATAGGTCCAACCCTTGCGATGTCACGTTGTCGCGCCGCTCCCTTCCGTCTTGCGCATAGGAAAAGAGCGGCATACAGTAGCTCGGTGAGCCAAATCCGCCTGCAATGTCCTTGGATGGAATCGAGTTGCAGATGAAGACACAGAAGGGCCGCTCCGGTGACACGTTCACCACGATTGAATTATTTTCCTTTTCGCATTTCGCTAAGGGATACAGCCGTTCTGTTGTTCCAACTTCGTCTATGAACTTACGCCCGTAGTAGAGCCAAAGCTTCGTAAAGGGGCGATACGCTGAGTTCCTAATGCAGGACTTCTGAAACTCAAGCTCGGTCTCTTGTCTAAACCACCGCTTCAAATTTCGGCTCCACTTCAACTTTTCGTAGCTAACGAAGCTGTCGACGTCTTTTGGCCGTCCCTTTTTCTGCCAGCGGTGGAGCTCGGAGTTATAGTCTTCTGCAAATTGCTCTACACGCTCTGCCAATCGTTGGGGGTCGAAGTCATATACGACGCCATCACGATTAGTGGAAACTCCAAGTGAGTATGTTTTGAAAATCGTGAGGTCGGTTCCACCTTTGGATTTTGCCTCTTTGCTACCGATGGGAATGAACTCGTCAAATTCTTCATCGGTGTCGTTCGTTATCCAGTTGCTCTTCTTGTCCGGCATGAGGCTCTTCCATTTGACGCCGGCCACCG
>QHYL01000384.1 GCA_003224105.1 Acidobacteriota bacterium
TCTCGCCCCAAAGGTCTTCAGCCGCTCCCGCCCCATGGCGAGCGCCTGTGCGTCCCGGTCCAGACCGATCAGTCGCCCGTAAGGGCGCATAGGAATTGTCCCAGAGGTCAATTTCCGGGCGATCGCTTCGGAGTGTCCGCCCGCTCCCAGTGTTGCGTCGACGTACGTTCCGTCCGGCTTTACGCGCAGCCATTCGAGCACCTCTCGTAGCATCACCGGCGTGTGCGCCGCACTCAAATCTGACCGTTCTCTCGTCACCCGCCGCTAGCCACTTGTGTACCCTGAGCATCTTCTGCGAAGGGCCACTTCTCAAATCCCCAAATCTTCCAAAGCCTTGTCGTCTTCATCCGTGTAAGGCTCGTTCTTCAACTGATCCAGCATGCGCGTGTGATTCATCACTTCCAGATAATCCAGGTTGCCCAGCACATCCACGTCGCCCTTGGTTTGCGCCGATTCCCGCAATACGGTCGGCAGCAGTAGCCTTCCCTGCCCATCCAGTTCCACCGTCTGCCCGTAATAGCTGGTCCGCATCAAAAACTTCCTCTTCGCCCGGTTCGCGCTCGGCATTTTCTCCAGCCTGTCTTCAATCTCCGACCAAACTTTCATCGGATAAATCCTGGCCGTCTCACCCGTTGTGCTGGTGATGTAAAACTGGTTTCCGTACTCCTTCAATTGCTCCAGAAACAAGGCGGGTATCTTCAGACGACCCTTCTCGTCCACCTTGGCTGGACAGTTTCCCCGCAGCTTCATACGCCCCGCTCGGCGCGACGACCCCCGTTCGGCTGGGATCGAACGCGAAAATGTGGTCTAGAATGGCCAAAATGCCCACTTTCACCACAACTTCCAAAGCCTTCTATTTTGCCCTACAGCCCACTACTTGACGCCCTTCTTACCCACCCTGTACCACTTTTCTCCACATGCTACCCAGTTTTCCACGCTTGTCAAGAGAAATCGTGCGTTTTTCTGAAAAAAGTTGTGGGATTAGGTTTATATCAAATGCAGTATTCGGGCCCCAACCTGTTGTGGCTCTTGCCGGCAGAATCTTCAAGCCTTAGTGGTAAGAGTTGCGACTCGATGGGAAGCTTTCTTGCGGCCTAGCAAGTTGATACTAATTTGCTTTCGGCGCCATAGTTGGACCCAAGGCTTCGATCTTATCGACAGTAATCGTATTCGTCTTGGGATCGAGCGTGCCGGTCATCTTCACTTTTTGTCCCGCCCACCGTTCCGCCAGTACCTGCGTATCGAGCTTGTAAACTTTGTCCTTGGTCTGCAGCATGAACCTTCCGCCTCGTTCCTTCACGCAAAAGCGCGCGCACTCAGCGTCCGTTTTGATTTCCGGCTTCATGGCAATCATTTCTTTGTGCGATTGACTGATTGAATGCACATTCAGCGCGCATTGCGAGTCCGCAATCTCGCCCCTAAACGTTTTTTCTTCGGCCCCATGCCCCTGAGCCGCCCAGGTCGCCACCGTTGTAAGAATTACCGCGCAGAAGACCGCCGCAGATTTGTGCCTCATCCCTCTGTTCCCTCACAATCACCCGGTTTTCTTGATGGCCTGAATTCAGGGTAACACGACGACCTTCATGTTCATCCCCTCATGTTCCTCGCTGCAAACTACGGTGCAAACTGCGATGTATTCGCCCGGTTCGCCCGGCGCGGTCACGTTGAACTCCTGAACACCGGGTTTCAACTCGAAATCCCACCCGGGGACAGGGATTCGGTCCTTCACGCGCAAAAGCGTGAATCCGTGAATTGCGCCGTCGCGGTTTACGTTCTTTGCCTTCTTCGCGTTGATTCTCAGCGTAATCCTTTCGCCGGCCTTTAATTTAAGGACCGGCTGTTTCTGGCCTTCTATTCGGAACCGGCTGTCGTGATCCGCTAAAATTTCGATGACTCGGCCTTGGGTCTGCGCGGTTTGCCCCCAAGCGCAGGAGCAGAGCGCGAGGACCGCCAGAGGCCAGCGCAAAGCGAGCATCCATTTCGAGAACAAGGCGTGCCAACTCATTGCGTCATGTATTTCAAGATCAGCCGCATATCTTCGTCGGTGAGCATGGCGCGAACTCTCATGTGCCGAATCGCAGCGGCCATGACGCGCGGCGGAAACTTGTGAGGCGGCTGATGGCAGCGCCCGCAGTTCTCTCGGAATCGCTGCTCCCCTTCTGCGCGCTCCGATTGTTCTCTTTTTGTAGTGTGACGGGCTTGCCGCGTTCGTTTTGTTCGCTGCGGCAATGCGTTTTCATCGTTGGGATTTGAATTGGCCGATAAGAGTGGCATATCGGCGGGGAGCTTTGGAGCCGCCTCCGGTTTTGTAGGTTCCTGTGCAATCGCCGTCCCAACCAGGAACGTCATCACACCGAGGCAACAAATCAACATCCAATTCCTCTTCATCTCCTGCCCCCTTCCGGCCCCATCGGAACCACGAAGCGATATGTGAGACCCAGCGTCCAAACATTCTTGTTCCCGATACTGCTGAATTGCCGGCCGTAATTCGTGGTGAATTTCAACCCATCCATGAAGTAGTAGTTCACTCCGAATTCGAATTGCTTCGTATTCACCGGAGGCAGCGAGTCACTCGCCAACTGTCCCGTGAAAAACTGCTGGTAACGCGCCACCAACTGCGTTCGCCGCATCTCGTTCTGTAGGAACGGAAGCTGGCTCAGTTTGTACGCGGGCTCCAGCCAGTAGCCGCTGCCTCTTTTTGAGCGCGCGTATTCCCAGCGGATATCCAGGGGGAGTTTCGTCGGTTGCCAAACGGCGTGAAACCCAAACAGGTTGGACCGCTCTTGCTGCAGCAAATGCTGGAACGAGCCCCCGACTTCCAAGCGAGCTTTCGGGACAAAAATTCCGGCTCGTCCTCCTGCAAACCGGTCTGAGTCCACGGGAGTCGTCGTCACGAGCGTCGAAAAATAGACGGTGTAATTGATGTCGAATTGCGGACGCGCCTTGAAGCCACCGCGAACCATCACGCCAGTACTGGCGTTGCTGGGCCCGATGCCGATGGGCAAGGTCAACGGGTCGGATTGCAGATTGCGGATCCATACGGGGTAGAGGCGTTCGTTATAGATTCCGAAGGGCGTAAGAAAACGGCCCACGCTGACCGTCGCGTACTTATTCGCAATGAAGTCAATCTGCGCGTAATCTACCTGCTTCTCGACTTGCCCATGGAATCCGCTGCGGCCCGGCAGTTGCACCATGTCCGTTTCGAAGTTTGCCCTGGTTTCAAAAAGCCAGCGCTCTCCCACGGGCACCAGCACCACCGGAGTCGCAATCGGGGCCAGGTGCGCGTCGCCCCCGTCGAAGTTGGTAATAAACCCGGCGCTTCCTTGGAGTATCGGTATGGGCTTCACATCACCGGTTTGACTTTGGGTTTGACCCAGTGCGTTCAAGGCAAAGAACAGTACTGCAGCCGCTGCGCCCGCCAGTTTTCGAAAACCGGCCTTGCCAAAAGACAGCACGCAACCTCCTCTGGCTGGTTCAATCTTGGATGCCAATACTTCCTGGTAAAGGCGGTGCTGGATTCGCCGCACCCACAATCCAATACCCTTAGTCGCTGCTTTTTAATCCCATCCCAATGGATTTTGGGGTTACCTGGTAATCCGGCATCCGCCGTGGCCCTACAAAGAATTGCCTATTCCCTTCTTTTCCGCCTCATGTTATTCTCTTTGGGTCCTTAATCTTTGACTCCTAAAGGAGCTTTTTCCCATGGAATGGACCACCCCTCGGCACGAAGAGATTGACCTCAACTGCGAAGTCAGTTCCTACGCCAACGCCGAACTCTAATCGTTCTGTCCGCCAGGCGAGCAAGCTGGCTGGCGTATTGGAATGCGCGTAAAAGTCCTCGGATCCGCAGCCGGGGGCGGGTTTCCCCAATGGAATTGCCAATGTCCGAACTGTAGCGCCCTGCGCCACGGCAAGTTGCAGGCTCGTGCGCGCACGCAGACTCAGGTTATCTTCTCTCCCGACTCCAAAGTTTGGTTTCTGCTCTGCGCTTCTCCGGATTTGCGCCAGCAGGTGGTCGCCGCGCGCGAACTGTCTCCGCCCGAAAATAATTCATCACCGTCCCCAATAGGCGGCGTGTTCCTGCCCAGCGCTGATGTCGACTCCGTGATGGGGCTCCTTCACCTGCGCGAGTTTCAGAGCTTTTTTGTGTTTTCGACGCGCGGCGTACAATGCGTTCTTCAAGAGGAAAACCGGATCTTCCGCGTTTTAGAGCGCGCCAATCCGCCGGTGAAATGGCAGACTCTGTCGGCCAAAGGACGTTTGGGTTGCCATTTATCGGAGGATTCCTCCAGTCCAGCGGACTTTATCTGTACCACGGTGCCGCTCGGAGGTTGTTACCCGGATTACGTCAGCGAGGAAACTCTCAGAGCAGTTCCACGGGAGGATGCGTCCGTGGGCTTTGTCATGGAGCAAGGGGAAAAGCGTCTCTTCTTTGCCCCTTCGCTTCCCGGATCTTCGGCGATGTGGAAGCCGGCAGTGGAATCTGCCAGCGCGACTCTCATTGACGGAACCTTCTGGAGTGACGATGAATTGACCCGTACTGGCCGCAGCAAAAAAACCGCGCGCGAAATTGGCCACTTGCCGCTCTCCGGCGCGGGCGGCCTGCTCGAACAATTCCCTTCCCAAACGAAAGGCCGCAAAATCCTGATCCACATCAACAACACGAACCCCATCCTTGACGAAAAAAGCCCCGAGCACCGCGCCGTGCTGGATGCCGGCTTCGAAATCGCCTACGATGGCATGGAGTTCGATCTTTAAAGTATGACCGCGCCAATCGCCAACGCCGTTGAAAAGCCTCTTCTCTCCGAAGCGGAATTCATCGCCGGTTTTCATGCCATTGGAGAAGAGCGCTATCACCACCAGCATCCGTTTCACTTGCTGATGCATGAGGGCAAGCTCACTCGGGGCCAGCTTCAGGCCTGGGCGCTGAATCGCTACTTCTACCAGAGCCGGATCCCCGTCAAGGATGCCGCCATTCTCGCGCGTAGCGAAGACCCTGCGTTTCGTTTGGCTTGGCGTAAACGCATTCTCGACCACGATGGCGACGGCACAAAGCCCGGCGGCATCGAAAAATGGTTAAAGCTTGTCGAAGCCACGGGACTTTCGCGCGATCACGCTCTACGCGGTGACGGCATCCTCCCCGCTACGCGCTTCGCCGTACAAGCTTACGTGGACTTCGTCTCTACGCGTTCTCATCTTGAGGCCGTGGCTTCTTCGCTCACGGAACTCTTCTCTCGCAAGCTGATCGCTCTGCGTATGGACCGCATGCGCCAGCATTATCCTTGGCTTTCCGGCGGCCTCGACTATTTCACCGGACGATTGACCCAGGCCCCTGAGGATGCGGAGTTCGCACTGGCCTGGGTGGTCAAACATGCGCACACTCGCGAGGAACAGGACAAAGCTCACGGCGCGCTCCGCGCCAAGTGCGACATCCTCTGGGCGCAACTCGATGCTCTCTATTTCGCTTACGTGAACCCCGGCTGGCCTCCTCCGGGCGCCTTCCAACCTGCGAAGGAAAAGGCATGAGCTTGGATTTGGACAGCAAGCCGCGGCTCGCCGCGGGATGCCGCATGGGAGAGAACAACAATCAACGTGTTTTGCTGATGCCGGAGCGGGCGCTGCGCCTTAATGGCCCGAGCTTGGAAATCGTTTCGCGCTGCGACGGCAAGCACTCCGTGTCTCAAATCATCGGCGAACTGCAATTGCTCTATTCGAAGGCCGAGCCGCACAAAGTAGAACAGGACATCCTCGGCTATCTCGCGCTTTTGCAAAAAGAACGCGCCCTGGATTTCGAATCAGGCGCCGTGTAGGGCCCGCCTTCTCAGGCGGGACGCCTTCGCTGCCCATGCCAACTGTCCAACAAAACCCGCTCGCTCTCGTCGCCGAACTCACGCATCGCTGTCCGCTTCACTGCGTCTACTGCTCAAATCCACTGGAGCTGCAATCGCGCTCGAACGAACTTTCGACGGAAGTTTGGTCGCGCGTGTTCAAGGAAGCTGCGGAAGCTGGTGTTCTCCAGGCCGACTTCACCGGCGGCGAGCCTCTCGCGCGGCCGGACATCGTTGACCTCATCCGCAGCGCGCGCGCCGCTGGCCTCTACGTCAGCCTCATAACTTCTGGCCTCCCACTGGACGAAGCCAAGCTCGAAACCCTGGTGCATGCCGGACTCGATCATTTCCAGCTCAGCTTCCAGGGCGCGCGCGAGGAAACGGCCAACGACATTTCCGGCACGAAGTCGCATCAGCACAAACTCCGCGTTTTGCAATGGCTCAAGCGTTATCGCATCGGCCTCACGCTGAATTTCGTCATCCACCGCTGCAATATTGACGAACTCGAGGAAATGCTCGCCATAGTGAAGGACTCCGGCGCGGGCTGCGTGGAATTTGCCAGCGTGCAGTATTACGGCTGGGCGTTTGCGAACCGTGAAAAACTTCTGCCCACGCGTCAGCAACTGGATTACTGCGTTGAGCGCCTGAAGCGTGCCGAAGAAGAACAGCAGGGCAAAACGCGCATCCTCTTCGTCGTGCCGGACTATTACGCGAAATACCCAAAACCCTGCGTGGGCGGCTGGGGCCGCAAACTGATGCTCATCACCCCGAGCGGCGACGCGCTGCCTTGCCACGCCGCGCCCGTCATTCCCGGTCTGAAATTTGAAAACGTGAAGGACCGCAGCTTGCGCGAAATCTGGGAGCACTCCGAAGCATTCCAGAAATTTCGCGGCGAGGACTGGATGCAGGAGCCCTGCAAATCCTGCGATCGCCGCGCGCAGGATTTCGGCGGCTGCCGCTGCCAGGCGATGCTCCTCACCGGCAACGCCGCGGCAACCGATCCCGTCTGCTCCCTCTCTCCGCAACGCCACAAAGTCGACGCCATCCTCGCGCAAATAAATGAGCAGGGTCCGGCAGGAGCGGAGCCAGCCTCGCCTATTACCGTCCCGGTTGGCAAAATCGAATGGCTCTACCGCCCGAACCCCTCTTGATTCGACATGCCACTTCGTTTTTCACGCCGGAAGCTTCTGTAAGTCTTGGCCGATCAACGAATTGCAGCCGCACTTAAAGTTTTACTTTAAACTTTGCGCCGCAAAGTAGCTTGCGGCTTCCCACGCTGCCGTCAGAGTTGCTAACGCCTTTTGTTTCAATCATCTGCAGCGGCTTTTGCGGCCGACGTTGGTCGCAGCTTCATCGCCACGCGGAAAACGAAGACCAAGCTTCCCAGCAGCACCATGGATCCAAATACAGACAACGTATGCGGCGCGCCGATACGTTTCGCGACCCCGCCCGCGATCAGCGCGCCAATCGGCTGCACGCCCATGAACATCGTCGCGTACACCGCCATCACGCGGCTGCGCAGCTCATCGGGCACGCGGTTTTGGATCAGCGTGTTCGTCGCCGCCATCTGCGAGGTCGCCGCGAACCCCACGACGAACAGCACGACGACGCAGAGCCAGAAAACCCTCGCCCCGGAAAAAATCAGCAGTCCTATCGCGGTCGTGGTCGAAGTCGCCGCAATCCACCGGGGCAATCCCTTGTAGTTTGTGCGCGCCGCAAAATGCAGCGCTCCCAGCACGGCGCCTACTCCCGCGGAACTCATCAGCAATCCCAGCGTGCGCGCATTGCCTTTCAAAATATCCTGCGCGTAAATCGGCATGAACACCGAGTATTGCAATCCGAACAAGCTGAGCACGCTCAGCAGCAGCAATGTCGAGCGGATCGGCACATCGCCCATCGCAAAGCGGAATCCTTGCACCAAGCTGCTCAGTGGCGATTCGTCGCTCGGCTTGATCTCTGTCTTCGCGATGCGCATCATCAGCAACGCGACAATCACCGCTACAAAGCTCACTCCATTCAGGGAAAAACACCAGCCCTCTCCCAGCCACGCGATCGCAAATCCGGCGATGGCGGGTCCCACCACGCGCGCGCCATTGAAAATCGACGAATTCAGCGCGATGGCATTGGGCAAATCTTCTTTTCCGACCATCTGCACCAAAAACGCCTGCCGGATGGGCACGTCGAAGGCGTTCACAATGCCGAGCATAAACGCGATCGCAACGACCACCCACGCTCCATGCCAGCCCTGAATCCTGCCCGTCAGCGTCAGCGCCGAGAGCACAAACGCCAGCACCATGGAAACCGTTTGTGTGGCAATCACGCCGCGGTGCCGGTTGTAGTGGTCTCCCAGGTATCCGCCGAGCGACGACAAGAACAGCATGGGCACCTGGCTCGCAAAGCCGAAAATTCCCAGCAGCGCCGCGGAACCGGTCAACCTATAGACCAACCATAGTTGCGCGGTGTTTTGCATCCACGTCCCGATGAGCGAGATGAGTTGTCCCGCGATAAAGAGCTGGAAATTGCGGTGTTGCATCGCGCGGAAGCGGGTCGAGAAAAAGGCGGGGGAGCTTGTGGGCAAAGACGAAATGATTTCCTCCACTCGTTCGATGCGAGAAATCCAATCTGGTCACGATGCCGCGAACGAGCGGAGCTTGTCAACATAGTGCTGAACCAGCGCGAACGCCGAATTGGCGTGAAGAGCCTGGATTCTCCGATTTACGGATCTTTCCCGGCCTGCGTACTTTGTCTTGGCGGGAAATTCAGATTTTTTCTGGGACTTACAACTTAGGAATTCTAACTCGGAACCGCTTCACTCGTTCGGCTGGTCCGGCGCACCTACGTGCATGTGGCTCAAGTCGCGCAGCATGGCCTTGTCTTCCTCGCTCATGCCACGTGTAAAGTTTGGGTCATTCAAATGCTGGTTCCGCGCGGACTCCGGCATATTTTGCAGCACACCCAATCGCTGCCGGATCGCCCTCTGCCTCTGAGGGGACATCTGCTGCCATTTGGGAAACACTTCATTCTTGATGTGGTTTTGTTGCTCTGCTGTGAGTTTTCCCCAAGCTCGAGCGTTGTCTCGAATCTCCTGCTGTCTTTGCGGCGGAAGCCGGTTGAACTTCTCGTAGTTCTGCTTTTCTTTCGGGCTCAAATCCTGAAACCCCTTAGGTTTCGCCTGGGAATTGTTCGCGCTCGGCGGACGATTAGGATTGAAATTCGGCTGCTTGGACTCCTCCCGCGCGTTGGGGGGGCGATTCCCGCCAATCATGCCCATCGATTCGGGTTGCCGGTTTTGCGGTTCCCGATTCCGTGCAGCATTGTTGCGCGGGCGATCATTGCCAGGACGATTGACGTTCGGCCGGCTGTTCTGCGCCCTCCGGTTTTCTTGCTGCTGTTGACGGCGCTCCTGTCGCTGCGCTTTCGGCTGCTGCCTCTGTTGTTGTGGCGGTTTGTTCTCGCGCTTCTGCGCCGCAGACGGCAGCGCCAACAGCACAATGCTTGCCGCCGCCAGTACCCATTCTCCGAATTGGATCCGCCGCTTCATTTCACGTTACGTCTTTCACCAATACATCTTTCCCGTTACATCTGGGGATTCGCCTGCCCGCCGTCGTCCGCCTGCACCGGCTGGGGCAATTCTGTCAGCACGTCAAAATTTGAAAGCACATCCAGGTTTTCCAGAACCGGAATGTCATCCTGCGCGATTTGCGGCGCAGGGTTGGGGCGGGTCCCCACCCAAACCGTCGCTAGCAGGAGCATCGCCGCGGCAATCGCCACACGCGGCGCCGGGAACCATGCCCACCAGCTCTGCTTTACCGGCAGCGCCGCGACGCGCGCGTGCACGCGCAAATCAAAAGCCGGCGACGGCTCGATCACCGGCAGCTCATCCAGCAAACTGCTTACAGCGCGAAATTCATTCACGCGCAGACGGCACGCCGCACAAGTGGCGAGGTGTTTTTCCACCTCGAGCCGTTCGCTTTCCTTCAAGCGGCCGTCCACATACCCCAGAATTTTGTTTTCCATCCGGCTGCAACTCATGACTTTCTTCCCTTCTGGCCCCAATTGCTACTTCCCATGCTGTGCCACGAGGGGGGCCAGTTCCACTCGCAGCGTTTCGTATGCCCGGAACAGCAGCGACTTCAGCGCGCTCTCCGAGCATTGCAAAATCTTCGAAATCTCTCCGTAATCCAGCTCCTGATACTTGTGCAGCAGCACCGCCGCCCGCTGTTTCTCCGGAAGCTTTTCAATCGCGTGGCGGATCATCTTTTTTCGCGTCTCTTCCACCAGATGCTGCTCGATATTCGGGTTCTTCTCTGCGACGTCCAGCGTTTTCTCATCCCCTTCTTCCGCATCCACTGTCACAGGCGCGTCCAGCGATATTTCCATTCGCTGATATCGCGTGTCCCGCACCGAATTCAACGCCAGATTCGTCGCAATCCGAAAGAGCCACGTCGTGAACTTTGCGCTTGGCACGTAGTCTTCACGCGCCTTATACACCCGCAGAAAAACTTCTTGCGCCAGATCTTCCGCCTGCTCCCGGTTCCGCACCATGCGGTAAAGGAAATTCACCAGGGGAGTCCGATAGCGATGCAGGAGTAAGGTGAACGACTGTTCGTCGCCCGCCTTCACGTCCAGCATCAGTTGGACGTCCGACCTGGCCATAGCCGCCACACTGTATCAAACCCTGGAGGTGTCAGAAAGTTTCGAATGAAAGCGGGGTTAAAGTGTTGGTGGAGCGGGATTTACGCACTGCGTTCATCTGCCGTTTAGGAACGCCCTTGACAAGACTAAACATGGAATAAGTGCTGCATTATCAATAAGCTAGCGACGCCTACGAAGACCAGCAGGGCCATGCGCCAGTTCGGCTCCCGATTTACCTCGGGCAGAAGGTCCGTCGCCGCGACGTAAACCGTTACGCCTCCCGAGAGCGGCAGCGCGTATTTCAACTGCCCCTGCAGAGCGCTGGTTAGCAGCACGCCAAGCAACGTCGCCGCTCCTAATAACCCGGCTCCCAGAATGGCGTTGCGCTTGCCGCGGCCGCTTGCCAGAGCCACTGAGGCGATCGTGAATCCTTCTGGAAGTTTGTG
>QHYL01000577.1 GCA_003224105.1 Acidobacteriota bacterium
GAAGGATCTGGAGCGCGGTTCAGCTCAAACCACGCGACCGGGCGAATATTTGCGGAAGACGCGCCTTCGCGCACGGGATCGGGCAAATCCAGTTCGATGAAACGCGCAATCACCCAGCCCGCAATCGGCACCGTCTGATCGCCAGGTTCGGTAGTGGTGGTCGCCACGGAAACTCGCGCCGAAGATTCTCCAGGCGGCCGCGAAGCAATGCCGCGGACCAGGAACCAATCCTCCTTCTTTGTTTCCGCGTCGTTGCTGGAGTCCTTTTCATCCGCGGACTGGACCCATTCGGCCACCCCGCGTCCCACAATTTCGACCGGAACATTTCGCGCAAATTGATAAAGCCGCGGCTCGGTGCGCCCCGGAAGCACGCGTAAATTGGTGGACACTTTCGTGCGACCGCGCGCCTGCACAGGCATGTTGCGCACCTGCTCGAGCAACTTGATGCTGCGCTGCCACAGCGCCGGCTCCATTAATTGATGCGCTTCCACCCAGCCGACCGCGCCTGTGGGCGTTCGCACCTTCGTGTATTCGTTGCGTTTGCTGAGAACCTCGACGCGCTCCCCATAGTGCAGCACGCCAACTTGCTGCCGCACTTGGGCGATGCCGCTGAGCACCGGAGCGGCTCTTTCGCTCACAAAAGCCTCTCCCTGCGATTCGCGCTTAGGACGGAACATCCACGCGGTCACGCCCACCACGCAAAGCAGCGGTACCGCGATGAGAAGCTTACGCTTCATGTGCGCTCTACTAACGCTGGGACGTTAGGCACTACCATGCTCTTCCCCTGGGTCATGAACTCCGCGTCTCTATCCAATGATTAAAGATTGTACCTGAAAGCGCGATGACGCCCGAGACGACGGTGACCGCCATGCTTTTCTGCTAAAATGCCGCAGCTTCCTGAAAATTCGCTCCATACGCTCTCATGGAGGTGTCCCGATGAGATCGCTGAACGCTCTTCAGCCGTTTGGATTACTGGCGCTGCGCCTCGCGCTCGGCGTCATCTTCTTCGCTCATGGATACCCCAAGCTCGCGCACCTGGGCGGCGGTATGCAGGGATTCTTCGTGGAACATGGCCTGCCGGGATATTTCGTTTATGTCGCCGGCGTGCTGGAAGTGTTTGGCGGCCTGATGTTGATGCTGGGCCTGTTCACGCGCCCCGCTGCGCTGGTGCTGGCCTTGGAAATGGCCGTGGCCATCTGGAAAGTGCATAGTAGCAAAGGGTACCTGGCTGTCCATGAATACGAATTCCCGCTTGCGCTCGCGGTAGCTTGCTTCGCCCTCGCAACCGTTGGCGCGGGAGCATTTTCCTTGGACAAGCCGCTATTCGAAAAAGGAGGATAGCAGCGAAGGAACAAGCGCGAACAGGAGAAGTGACCTCGCAGCGCTTCCTGATAGCAATGACAAACAGTTATGAAGCCACAGGCGCCGAAGTCGCTGGCACTCCTGTTGGCCCTTCCGGAACTGCAATCCAGAGGATAATGTAGGCAAGAATATTAGGCCCGGGAACCAGCGTGGCGAGCAACCACAAGACTCGGACAAGCGTTGTGTCAATGTCAAAGTAATCGGCTATACCCGCGCATATTCCCGCGATTTTCCTGTCATTCGTCGAGCGCACCAATCTCTTGCGCGGGTACACAGGCGGAGGAGGGGGAGCAGAAGCAGCCGTCTCCGGCTGCTTGGCCCCGCAGTTGTAGCAGAACTTCGACCCAATCGCGATGTCCTTTTGGCAATTCGGGCAGATCATGGATTAACCCTCGCAGAACGCATTTTCCACGTCCCATCTATAGATACGAGAATCCTGGCTAAATTGTTTCCTGGGGTCCCTAAGGGCGTAGTCTAAACCCGGCAGGCTTAGTACTCCAAAAGCTGTTTCACCGCGGCGGTAATGTGGCCGACCTGCGGAAGAATTACGTCCTCTAGCTTCGGCTGGTAGGCGCAGAATGTATCCATGGCCGCCACGCGCTTCACCGGAGCGTCCAGTTCCTCGAACAACTGGTCCGCAATGCGCGCCGCGATTTCCGCGCCGTAGCCCCAGCTCAACATGTCTTCGTAGGCCACAATCACGCGATGCGTCTTTCCCACCGTCGCCGAAATGGCTTCCCAGTCGTACGGCGAAAGCGAGCGCAGATCCAGAATTTCCACATTGATTCCATCGCGCTGCAGTTGCGCCGCCGCCACCTCCGCCCGATGCACCACTGCGCCGTACGTGATGATGCTTAAATCCGTTCCCTCTTTCAACAAACGCGCTTTGCCAAACGGAATCGTGAAATCCGGTCCCGGATTCTCGGACCGGTTATACGGCTGCCGGTACAAGTGCTTGTGTTCAAGGAACATCACCGGGTCGTCGCAACGAATCGCTGTCCGCAGCAAGCCCGCCACGTCCAACGCCGTGGAAGGCATCACCACGCGCAACCCTGGGCAGTGCGTGAAAATCGATTCCCCGCTCTGGCTGTGATAAACCCCGCCGCCTGTCAAATACCCGCCAATGGGCACGCGCAGCACCACCGGCGCCTTGAACGCGCCATTCGAACGCCAGCGCATCACGCACAATTCATCGCGAATCTGCATCATCGCCGGCCAGATGTAGTCGAAAAATTGAATCTCCGCCACCGGCTTCAGTCCGCGCGCGGCCATGCCAATGGCCCGCCCCACGATGCTCGCTTCCGCCAGCGGCGAATTGAACACGCGGTCATGGCCGTATTTC
>QHYL01000578.1 GCA_003224105.1 Acidobacteriota bacterium
GTTGTGGTCCGGCCAAAGCAAACGGCGGGCGTTGTTGCCGATTTTTACTCTTCCGAAAAATTTAATTTTGCAATCTTGTCGTCCTTCGTTAATCCAATCGAAATCATCAGCGTCAAATTCGGGTACTTCGCGCGATACCGGTAATTCCTTCGCTCGCCTTCTTCCGATCGCTCCATCAACTCCAGCCCCTTCAATTCTCCAAACTCCTTCAGCGCCGGCCCCAATTCCTGCAACTCATCGGGAAAAAGCCGTTTCTGTAGCTCCTCCGTGAACCGTTCCTGTTTGGCCTTCCCGTCTGCAGTCTCTCGCAGCACGTCCCTCAGCATCTGCGTTACATGCGGCTCTTTATCCTCAATGGGCTTTTCTTCCGGCGGTTTCAGCGCCGGATTGTAAATCGCCGCCACGCCCGACGTAATCTTCTTCGGATTAGAATGCCCCGAGTCCAGATTCGTCAGCGCCACCACGGTCAATCGGTCATCCACATACCGCGCAATGTAAGTCGTGAACCCCTGCCACGCGCCGCCATGCTCGATCACGCGATGCCCATTCACGTTGTTGATTTCCCACGCGAAACCGTAATTCGCCTTGTTCGGCTTCCCATCGCTCAACTTCTCCACCGTCCACATCCGGTCCAGGCTGGCTTTTTTCAACAATTTCTCCGTGTACAACGCCGCATCCCACTTCTGCAAATCCTCCACCGTGAAATACAGCGCGCCGTCCGCCGTCGAATTCAGCGAAGGCGAAACCCATTCCTGATTCTTCAGTTGGCCTTTCACCAGCCGGTAGCCGGACGACCGCCTCGGAATAATGTCCTCTTCGCTGATGATGCGCGTCCGGCTCATCCCCAGCGGCCCGAACACCCGCTCCTGCAAAAAGTCGCCATAGAATTTGCCCGTCACCTTGTGAATCAAAATCCCCAGCAGCACGTAGTTCGTATTCCGGTAAGCCCAGTCTTCACCCGTTTTGAAATCCATCGGCATCTCTTTAATTCGCTTGTAAAGCTCATCCTCCGTGTAATCCATCCGCATATAAAACGGCCCGCCCATCTTCGTGCGAGCCCCCGTTTCGTACTCGCTTAACCCCGAAGTGTGGCTCAGCAGGTTGTGCACCTTGATGTCGTCCCACGTTTCTGGCGCATCCGGAAAATATTTCTTGATGGGATCGTCCAATCCCACTTTGCCTACTTCCACGAGCATCATCACCGCCGTCGCGGTGAATTGCTTTCCCACGGACCCCGACTGAAAAATCGTGTCCGGCGTCACCGCCGCATCCCACTCCACGTTCGCCAACCCGTATCCCTGCGCCTTCGTCAGCTTTCCGTCGCGGTACACGCCCACCGCCACGCCCGGAATGCGCTGTCTCTGCAGTTCGCTCTTCACAAACGCATCCACTTTTCCGTCCACATCGTCCGCCGAAGCGACCTTATTGCCCGCCACGAGGGCAATACCTCCCAAAACGCAACCCGCAAACACCCTGCTCTTTCTCGTCATGTAGCCTCCGGAATTAAAGCTCTCACTGTTTCACGCAATTTTGCCGCGAAGCCATTTTGGAGTGCGGCAGCTTGCTCCGCTTTCCTTCCTGCTACGGTCCCGCGAAAATCCCGCAGGGAGAGCCTCTTGTAACCGATCGGAACTACGTGAAGAGCGGCCTTCACTCCTTCTGGGCCGGACGCAGCGTGACCGTCGTCGCTATTGCTACTGCCAGCAGCAGAAATGACGCCTTATAGAAACTCATGTATCCGAGATTCACACCGGGGAAATCCAGATACAGCCCCACCGCTTGAAAGCCCCTGATTATCAAGGCGATCACTGCGCAGGCAATGCCCAACCAATAAGCCCACTTCGTCAAATACTTTTCCACAAAGGTCTCCTCTCGTTTCTGGATTCTCGGGACGGCTCCAACAGTGGCCCTAAACTATTCCCTCGTTACCCCTGTGTCAATCACAACGACGCATATTGTTGCATTTGTGCTTTATAGGGGCCGGACTTCACCCAGGCGTGGAGGAACGCCGCGTTGCGTTAAAGGAAAGGAGAGTGGCCGTACCCAGCCTTGGCCTGTCTAATTGATTCGCAGCGAAAACGCGGGGCGGTCTGCTTGTTCCGCCGGCTTGCCTTTCAGGGCATCCTGCATTTGCCGTAGCAGCGCATCACGCGAAAACGGCTTTTGCAGGAAATATGCGCCGTGCAGCATTTCGCTGAATTCTTCTGTGTACCCGGACATGTAAACCACTTTCAAGTCCGGCAGCGCCAATCCTGGCTGCTCGCGGCGCTCCTGCCCCTCTCGATGCGACACCTCGGCAATTCCAGGCACCGGAGAAATCCCTTGACTCTGGACTATACTCCAGGGTGTAGCTTTCTGGAGAGGAGTTGAGGTCATGCAAATTGGTATTGTCGCCAAGAAGATCGGTCTGAGCGTTGACGCGATCCGCTTCTATGAGCGTAATGCGTTGCTCCCGAGGGCGGCAAGAACGCAGGGAGGGTTTCGTCGGTACGGTGAAAGCGACGTCGAGACTCTAGCTTTCATACGGCGCGTTCAAGGTCTGGGGTTCAAGCTCAGTGAGATTCGAAGCCTCTTGAAGCTGCGAGGGAATCGCTTGCAACCTTGTGCGCCGGTCCAGCGCCGCCTTCAAGAGAAACTGGTCGACGTGCGGCGAAGACTTACCGACCTCCATAAGCTGGAGCACGAACTGCGCTTGGCTCTACGCGGTTGCAACAAAGAATTGCGCAAGCGATCCGCTCATTGCCCAATCTTGCGAGAAACGAATGCGTGCAAACCGGAGAGTCCCAAGTGAAAATTGATGTCTTATATGTAGCAGACTGCCCGACTCATCCTGCGGCAGTGAAGCTGATTAAACAGGTGCTGGCCGCAGAAGGCGTCGAGGCGGAGATCCACGAGGTACTCGTCAGGGACGATGGGATGGCCAACGAACTTGGATTTTGCGGCTCTCCAACAATCCGAATTGATGGACGAGATGTAGCGGGAGAATCGCAGGACGCTCGGAGTTTCGCGCTGAGTTGCCGTTTGTATCCTGGATCGAAGCAGATCGGGCTTCCACCGGTGGAGATGGTTCATCGGGCCGTACTGAAAGCCCGCCAAGGCGGAGGGGGAACGAGCTTCTAATGAATAGCGAAACGATCAGCCCGACCGGCAAAGTGTCTCCCAAAGGGGGAGTTGCGGCGGCACTGTCAGCGGTCGGAAGCGTGCTGCGGCTTCTATCAAAGCAGACGCGCCAGCCAATGCAATTGCAAACCAAGTGCCCTCACCCAAGTAGTTCTGTGGCTGTCGGCCTTGATTGTTGCCATTTCAATTCTGCTCCCGCAGGCATTCGCGGATCTGGTCGAGAGGCTGCTATGACCCGCAGAAACGTTGGGCTAGGTCTGGCGGTGCTGACCATTTTTGCTGGGTTGTTTTATTTCTATGGCGGGCACCAGACTCCCAGAGGCCAAGAGCCTCTCGCCCCTCTAAATGCAGCGAACCTGAGCGAACTCAAGAATGAGTTCAACAGCGGCCATGCCAACGCTCGCGTACTCGTGCTTCTTTCCCCCACTTGACCGGTCTGCGTGCGGGGGGCCTCCGCACTCGAATCCTTGCTCGAAACGCAAACAGACTCGCATCTGCGTGTGTTCGTAATTTGGGAGCCGGTGCTTGCTACGGACTTGACCGCGCCCTCGACCATCACTCTTCGGCGGATTCACGATCCCCGCGTGAAGCAATATTGGGATTCCAATCGAGTTCTCTCCCATGCGATGGGAGAGCATGATCGTCCGAGCGTCGTTTGGGACTACATCGCCGTTTATAAGCCTGAACAACTCTGGACAGATGCCCCTCCACAGCCCGAATTCACGGGCCGCCCCGTCGTGCGCTTCATCGAGGGAGCCCGGAAGGCATTACAGACTATTTATTCTGCGGCGAAAAGGTAGCTGCTCAGGGATCAAAAGCTCTTCGCCCCTTCGTTGATCCCGATTGTTGAGGCCGGCCTTGGGTTGATGCGGCGTGTGCCGCGTGACCTTGTCCGAGGACCTGATCGGAGGGGCGGGCACTCAAGTTTCCGAGCGCCGCGCTAATCACACGTGACGCCATCCGGTCAGTTTAAGCGCGAAAGGATATAGAATCAAAAGAGCCGTGGGCGGTACGACTTGGTCAAAGGTATGACGACCGACGAACCTAATTGGCTGGATTCCAAGGTAATCGAGTGTCAGAAATGCGGTCAAAAACTGCACTGGCTCTGGCATTCTCCAATGTACGACGAGACCTTCTTCTATTGCACTCAATGTCCCAAACGCGTAGAGATACATCATTATGACGCGCTTGTTCTCAAATTACGCAAGCTTGCCATTGAGAAAGCAGAGGGGGGCGGCGAGAACAAATGGAGCCACAAGTTTCATTCCTTGGTTGAGCAAAAACTGGCAAATTGTGAGTGTGGGGGGAGCTTCAAGTACGACGCACCACGAAGATGTCTGCGGTGCTTCTCGGTGTTGGCCCAGTCGGAGCCAGGTCGGGATGTTTGGCCGCCGGAATCGACAAATGAGAAATTCAGCCTGGGGTATCAGTCCCTTAGTTTGCCAACGGAGTCCTTAATCAGAACCGAGAATATCTGGCTCCCGTAGCAACGTAGGCATCCTGAATTTCCAGGCAAGGCATAAGTCCCAATTAGCCGCCCTAACCGGACATGTGAATTCCCTAAGCGACTGGAGCACCGCCCCCCCTCGCGCCACACCAAGCTACGGCGTAGTAGCATTAGCGCTCAGAGGGTACCGGAAATGGACGATCCCACATTTACGGAACTTCGCAAGCTGGTTGGCCAGCATGAAAAGATTGTCTACGAAGCCGTCAAAGCGGGTACCGTGGCCCAGCTCCCGCATGAGAGCCAGCTCTTCGCGAAGGCGATGCAAGAACACATGCACCTGAAGCACATGCACAATGCCCTAGAGTTCGCAGACCTCCGCGAAGGCGAGCGCTATGAGATGACGGTAGAAGGCCAACCTGTAAATCCAATGGCCCACCTGGCTATGCATGCGGCCGTCAAAGGGCAGCTCGAGCAGGATTCCTTAGTAAGCGCCGCGTTTGAAAAGATGTTGGCCACCGGAACCGCAGCCCATCATGCTGAGCACATTCTGGGTGGACTGCTCTTCGAAACACAGTGGGAAATGGCCCATGCTGCCGAAACCGGGAAAGATACTGAGAGGCCAAGGCGCGTTTACATCCGCAAACTTCAAAAACTCATCCGGGATTCGGCTTTCCGCAAAAAACTCACGCGGCAGTTCACCGCCGATCATTCTGCGTTCGAATAGGGCCACTCCCCACCAAAAACGCCGAAATCCACTTTTCCAGGTATAGCCTTAACCAGGAGTTGGCGACCGGGGAAGGTTGGGTTTTCCCTCTAGTTTGATTCTTCGAGGATGTACCAGTCCTTGGTCAGCTTCTTATATCGGTAGCCAAAGGAAGATCAGTTTCCATACATTCCCGCACCAGTAACCTTTCGTTCCGCGCAAGGGGGATAATCCGAGGCAGATTTGTTTTAAACGACCGAAACCACCGGGACAAACGGGACGTTTTCCCTTCCGGCTTTGTTTTATTGAGGGGGACGGGGAACGTCCGGCGAGTTCCTCACCACTCCCTTTCTCCAGAAAAACGTTCGCCCATCTCACTGCAAACAAACGGTTTCCGCTCCAGCCTCTTTCGCCGCCTCCAAACCTCAAATTTCCCTCCTCTAACCCCTTTCTTCTCAGTCACTTAGTGTGGTATTGACAGAATAGTAATTCCATGCTATGATTTTAAATGATTTTTCGTCGCCATCCCCGCTGGCTACCGAAGCGCTTTGCTCCCCGCCTCTTGCCCTCCTATCCGCAAAATTCGTCCCATCCGCTGCCTCTAACTCTAAGCTGTCGGCTGTTGACTCGGCTAAGTCCTTTAGAATGCGCAGTTACAAGCAAACACCGTGTTTTGCCCGGTTTTGGCCGAAATTGTCCGCCTGCTACTCCTTTAGAATGCGCAGTTACAAAAAAGTGGGGGGAGGGTGTTCAGAGTGTGGGTGATGACTCACTTTTTGCACGGTGCGAGCACCACATATTGTGGAGGCCCAAACGCCTCTTTCAATTTGTGGTGGCAAAAACGAGTTCTCACACAGACTCTTCAGCCCCTCGGGATTTTCCAATTTCGCTTTTCGAATTTCCAACTTCGCGCGCGCTCGCGGAGTACCGGACTCTACCCTCGTTTCTCGCATCCTGGTGCCGGCCGC
>QHYL01000579.1 GCA_003224105.1 Acidobacteriota bacterium
CGCACGCTGCCGGAGAGATTCAGTAACAGGTCTTGCGAGATGGGATGTTGAAAATAGACTTGGCCGCTGGTTTCCGTGTCGGCGATGTCCTGACGCTGTCCCGCGTTTTGCTGGATGAGTTCATTGGGGACGAGAAAGCGCACGGCGTTGTGCGTCACGGTGATTCGCAGGCGGTCCCCACCGGAGAAATCTCGTTCGTAGGAACCCGAGAAGCCGGCGGCGTTTCCCCGGTTGGTGAAGTTCTGCAAGACCGGCGGATCGAGATAACGATCGGTATGAAATCCGTCCACGCTGGCCGAAAAGCGGTTCACGCCGCGAACGAAGGAGACACCTGCGGATCCATTTGCGGTGGAAAAGCTTCCGCCGCCGGCATCCAGCTGGCCGTGGAGTCCCACCGGGACGTCCTTCTGCGTAGTCAGCTCGACGACACCACCCAGCTTTCGGCCGTACTCCGCCGGATAATTCGCGGTGATGACGCGGAGGGATTCGACTTCGTCCGTGTTGAAGGAGGGCGCGAAAGCCGGCGAGCGATTTTGCGTCAGCGGGAGACCGTCGACGACATACTGCACATCGTATTCCGAGCCGCGGGGATGCAGAACGCCGTTGGCTTCAAGCAACCAGCCTGGTTGATCGGCGACTAAATCCAACAAATCGCGGCCCGGCTGAGGAGCGGTTTGCTCAGTGATGGTCTGGCGGCCCACGGTGTAGAGCGTTCCGGTGCGATACGGGTCCACGAGCGTAGCCGAATCGTTAACCTGCACTTGGGTTGTTACCGGCGCGACGCCCATCGTTACAGTGAGGTGCACAGGGACTTCGGAGCGAATCTCGACGAGGTCGCTCGAAGGAGCGAAACCTGCGGAGTGCAGAGTCAGGCGATAAACGCCGAAGGGTAAATCTTGCGCCAGGTAGCGGCCGTTGGCGTCAACGGCGAAGGTTCGCCGGAATTGATTGGCTTCGCTCGAGAGTTCACCGGACGGCGCGAGGGCGGCGCCTTGTGCGTCGTGCACTTCGAGATGCAGCTCGCCCCGCACGCGCTGGGCGTTCGCGCTTGATGCTCCGAGAAGGAGGAACACAAACGCCGGGAGGAAGTCCAGCCGCCGGAACATCGGAATATGAAGTCTTGGAATCACAATTTGGGCTTTTCTATCTTGGGCAGGATCAAGTCCTTCTTCTGAAACAAGAACCCAAGAAGGCCCATCGTTAGGTTAGCATGACGTTCGTTTGGAACTTATTACCGGTCAAGTCTCGACCGACAACTCGGCACTACGGATTCCAGTTTGGCGTCCTTGCCGCATCCTGCATCTTTAGGCAGAATATTCTAGAGCTTTCTGGCGATCCCTGGATGACTTCTTCGCAAGCTGCGACACGAACAGTCTTCACCGTCGGCCACTCGAATCTGGAATTGGAGGAGTTCCTCTCCACGCTATCGAGACACGGAGTGCAGGCCGTGTGTGACGTACGGAGCCGGCCGGCCAGCTTTCGCTTCCCGCAATTCAACCGCGAACCTCTCGAAGTGAACCTGCGAGACGCTGGATTCCGTTATGAATTCCTCGGAGAATCCCTGGGGGGAAGGCCCTCCGATCCTCATGTTTATCAAGCAAACGGCCTGGTGGACTATTTTCTACGCCGAAAGGCGCGCGATTTCGTGGCCGAAGTGGATCGCGTTGTGGAGCTTTCGCGGGGGCAGGAAGTCGCTTTGATGTGCGCCGAGGAAGATCCCCTGCATTGTCACCGCTTTCTGATGATTTGTCCGGAGTTGCTCGAACGCGGGGTGACGCCGGTTCACATCCGCCGCGGGGGCGTTTTGGAATCGCAGCGCGAAGCGGAGGATCGCCTTTTGGCGCAGAATGATATGACTGCATTTACGAGCGATTCTCTTTTTGCCGCGGAGCGCAGTTCGGCGCTCGAAGACGCGCTCCGCCGGCAAGCCCAGGAACACGCTTTTCGTGCCGCGCCGGGAGAGATGGAAGATTTCTAAGCACGATGCAACGTCTACTCTGCACCATTGGCTTCGCGGGCAAAACAGCGGAAGAGTTCTTTGCGCTTCTTCGGGGCGCAGGCGTCCAGCAGTTAATTGATGTAAGGCAAAATCGCGGCGGGCAGCTTTCCGGCTTCGCCAAGCACCCTGATCTCTCATTTTTTCTCCGCGCCGTGGAAAAGATTGAGTATGCGCACGAGCCGCTGCTTGCTCCGCCTCCGGAGCTGCTGAAAAGCTATCGCAAAGGTAAAGACTGGCCTGCCTATGAAGCGGCTTTCCTGAAGGAAATGAAGCAGCGAGAAGTGCCAGAGAAGGTGGACACAGCTTCGTGGGCCGCCAAAGTGGCGCTGTTGTGTTCGGAGCCTGGCCCGGAAAAATGCCATAGGCGGTTGGTGGCGGATCTTCTCGCGGACCATTGGCGAGCGCGCGGCGACGTAGTGGAAGTTCGCCACCTGGTTTCACAATCTGATGGGAAAGCCCGTTCGGGCGGCAAGAAAGCGCGCTTGTCTCATGACCAAGCTGTTGATCACTGAAATCACTCGGATGGGGCCCGCCTTTTGCGTCATCGGTTTGCAGCACGACCAACAAAAGTTTCAATCGATCCGGCCCGTCTCTGCAACGGCTAACAGCTGGCTGCATTTTCCTCATCAGCGCGGTGAGATTCTGGAGTGTTCGCTAACTCCGTTTTGTGGCGCACCGCCTCATGTGGAAGACCGAATCTCAACGCACGGTTTCCGAAAGCGTTCCACGGTCGCCGAGAACGATGTAGCCGGTTATCTGCGCAAGGCGGAATGCTCTGATTCCTTGAGCGGGCTATTCGAATGCAGAATTTACGAAAACAAACGGGGAAGCGGGACGCATGCACTTCCGGGAGAGGCCCGCCGTTCCATTTGCGGCTGCCGCACACAGAACCTCCGGTTGGAGCTTTGCGGCAATGAGTTGCGCGCCACCCTAGTGCTTTCATCGGGCGAGTTATTGAGAGACCTCCCCGTCGTCGACCGCGATTGGCTCGATTTTATGGATGCCGCGCTCGCCGATAGCCGAGGAGCAAATCGTGCGGCCAGGTT
>QHYL01000385.1 GCA_003224105.1 Acidobacteriota bacterium
TTCTTTGCAAAGTAGGCTTCTCCCAGAGCAAAGTTTGCATCCGGCCAGTCGGGTGCGAGGCGCACCGCTTCGTGGAGCTGGCGCAGCTTGGCGTCAGCATCGGTGGCTTGCAGCCCGCGCGAGTATTGCTCGAAGGCGTCGAGGCGCAGTGGCCGCTGCCGCTTGGTGAAATCCGCCAGGCTCAGGGCGTAGCGGCCATCGCGCAAAGAGAGCGTGCGCCACAGGAGGCGCGTATGCAGGTCCATGAGGGATTCCACGGGACCGCTTTCCTGCACCGCGGGGCGCAGCGACAAAGGATTCATGCTGAGGATGCGCATTTCGAGAGTGAGAACGGCGCCCTTTACGGCGTATTTTCCGTAGATAACGTAATCGGCGTCGAGGTCCTCCGCGATGCGCAGCATGGTTGCATGACTGAACGCGGAGCCGCTGGGCAGGCCGTAGCGTTCGAGTTCGGCAGCGCGGCCGGCGTGGGAATAGACTTGTTCCCCGGCAGTGGTGAGCCGCTCGATGGTCAATTCTTCCAAGCCTTCGCTAAGCCAGTCGAGCTTGGCAGGAGCGCCCGCATTTTCGAAAGGCAGGACGACGTAAATTTTTTGCGGTGTTCCGGAAGCTGCAGGAGAGTTCGCTGATGTCGCAGGCTTTGCCGCGGTCGCTGGCTGCTGCGCTACGCAAACCGCGCCCGCAATAAGCGAAACGGAGACTGCTTTGACGAGGAGTTCACCAATACGCGGCCTACCAAAGGAGCGCGGCATCTTGCTTGCATTGTAGCAGAGGGAGCCACTCGTTTGGTTGCAATGCGACTGACTGCGCCAAAGACGAGTGAGTTTGGTTGCCAGGCCCCGGGCAAACCGCTTAGCACAATTCTTTATACGCTTCTTTACTCATAGCGCAGGGCGATGAGGGGATCCACGCGTGTGGCGCGGCGGGCGGGAATGTAACACGCCAGAAGCGCGACGATCACGAGAATGACGGTTACGCCCGCATAGGTCAGAGGGTCGTACGCGCTGACACCGAAAAGCAAGCTGGAGAGCTGGCGCGTCAAAACAAGCGAGACGAGGATTCCCAGCGCCAGGCCTGCGCCGGTTAACTTCAGCCCATGGCCCACGACCAATCCGAGCACATCCCGCCGCTCCGCGCCCATGGCCATGCGGATGCCGATTTCGCGCGTTTGCTGCGTCACCGAGTACGCCAACACGCCATACACGCCCACGGCGGCCAGAACCATGGCCAAGCCACCAAACACGGTGAGCAGCGCGGCGCCCATTTCCGGGGCCCACAGCCCCTGATCGATGATTTCGCCAATGGTCTGCACGTTGGTGATGGCGAGATTCGGCTCGAGAGACTGAATCTGCGCGCGCACGCCGGCAATGACGGGTTCCGGCCTGCCCGTGGTTTGCACTTGAAGTGTGGCGGCAGGGGCATAATCCTGAGTTACGGGCAGATACACGAGCGGTGGCGGAACTTCGCCAATAGCGTTGACTACGCTGTTGCGAGTGATTCCTACGACTTCGCGCAACATGGTGTCGCCGAAGAAATGGAAGCGTTTGCCGATGGCCTCCTGATTGGGCCAGAACTTTTTGGCCATGGCTTCATTAATGATGGCGACCGTCGCGGTGTCTTTGCGGTCGGCATCGGTGAAGAGGCGGCCACGAAGCAGCGGAATGCGCAAAGCATCGAAATATCCCGTGGTGATGTCGTCCAACTGCGTCAGCGTTCCGCGGTAGCCGGTGGATTCGTCCTCGCCTTCAGGAAAAACGGTTCGCGCAAAGCCGCCGCCCAGGGGGAAGTTGGAGGCAATGGCCGCAGCCTTCACGCCGGGCGTGGCATTGGCGCGTTCGACGGCGGCGCGCAGGAATTGCTGGCCGTGGCCTTCGTCGTAGTGCAACGCGCCGAGGTCAAAAGCCAGCATGAAGAGATTTTTTGATTCAAAGCCGGGATCCATTTGTTGCGCGTCGCGCATGCTGCGAATGAACAGCCCAGCGCCAACGAGGGCCACCAGGGAAAGCGCGATTTCAGAAATCACCAGCAGGCTGCGCAGCTTGTTGCGCCCCCAGCCAATGGAGCCGCCGCGGCCGCCGAGTTTGAGCGTGTCTGCCAAGTCAGGAACGGAAGCTTTGAAGGCTGGCGCTACGCCAAACAGCAACCCGGTCAGCAGAGAAATTCCTAGCGTGAAGAAGAGGACGTTCGAGTCCAGGGACAAATCAATGCTGTCCGCCTGAATGAAAGGCGGGCGGAAAGACCACAGCAAGGTGCGCCCCGCATAGGCAACCACTAAGCCTGCCGCCCCACCGATAAGGGAAAGCAAAACGCACTCGGTGAGCATCTGGCGGATCAAACGCGGCCGGCTGGCGCCAAGCGCGGCACGCAAACCCATCTCTCTTTCGCGGCGAGCCGCGCGCGCAAGAAGCAGATTGGCGAGATTCGCGCAGGCGATCAAGAGCACCAAACCGACGACGGTCATCATCATTGTGCCGGCAAGCGCAATCTGGTCATGCTGGTTTACGCCTACTGCCGCTTCAGCCAGAGGGGTCAGCGCGATGCTGCGGCCTCCATTGTCTTTCGGAAAGTCTTTTTCGAGCTGCGAGGCGATCGTTTTGAGCGACGCTTCGGCTTGGTTTATGCCGATCCCTTGCTTGAGCCGTCCAACGGCAAGCGCATTCAAAAATCGCCGGTCATTGAAGAACTCTTTACCAAAGCCGGTGAGAACCTGGGGGTACATGCTGGTGGGAACCCAGATTTGCTCGGCACTGGCGAAGGTGAATGTTCCTTTAAAGCCTTTTGGCGCCACGCCGATGACCGTGTAGGGCATGGCGTTCAGCGTCAGGGTCTTGCCAACTTCATTGGGATCCGACCCGAGCTTGTTGGCCCAAAAGCCGTAGCTAATGACCGCGACGTTGTTGCCGCTCAGCTTGGTGTCCTCGCCGGGAAGAAAAAAGCGTCCGGCCGCCGGCTGGAGCCCCAGGACGTCGAAATAATTCGCGCTGACCATCGTGCCATTGACCTGCCGGGCCTCCGCGCCGCCGCTCCACGTCAGTGGAATCGGAATGATGGAAGTGACGCCGGAGAGCACTTCATTCTGCTTCTGATAATCCTGGAAATTGCGAAACGACAAACCGAGTTTCGTCGCGTTGGCGAACCCGACATGGGTCTTAGTGTCAATCGTGTCCAGCTCAACGAGGTGAGAAATGTCCTTGACCGGGAGAGGATGCAGCAAAATCGCATTGACTACGGTGAAAATGGTGGTGTTCGCGCCGATCCCTAAAGCCAAAGACAAAATCGCTACGGCGCTGAAGCCGGGGCTCTTGCGGAGTACGCGCGCGCCATGCCGAAGGTCTTGCCAGAAGTATTCCATTTTGCACCCCACTGAAGGTCCAACTCTTCGAAGACAAGTTCTTTACGCTTTAGTCAGGCCGAGAGCAACCAGAATTGCACAGATAAAAAACCAACATGGACTCGCCAAAGCGCATGGGAACTTCAGGCGATTAGACGTTTGGTTTTGCGGTTCCATTGCGTGCCTTGGCACGGTGTTGCTCAAGAATTCCAGGCGACTTTGGTGAGCTGCTTTTTGCGCGATTCCCATTCAGAGCCGGTCAGGACGCGCGGGGCGACTTCAATCAAGCGCGGAATCAGCTTGAAGACGCCCGCGGCGTTCCAAGGCTGGCCGTCGCGCGTGCGATACTCGCGGGCGTTAAGGGCTTCCGCCATGCTGCGGAAGGAGATGTCTTGAACAATCATTTCGCCAAGGAATTTGAGGGTCTGCATTTCGAGGGGATCATCTTCGAGATGGCGGCAGTCGCCGGCGATGCGCAGGCCGAACGGGATTTCTTCGGAGCCGGGCTCGACTTCCGGAATCTCCGGCTCGCCGGAAAACTCGATTTCGCGCTCCCACTCGAGCGCTACCAGGCGCCAGCCCGCGTCATGCATTTTGGAGAGATAAACGGAAGTGGGGGGGATCGTGACTTTCTCCCGAATGCGGTCAATCTTTTTCATCGGGCGCCTCCGGATTTGGGTGCGTGGGCTACACTTGGCCATCAAAGGGGGAGCAACTCAGGGGCCGATGGGGGCCCTTTATAAACTAAAGAAACAAAACGGTTTAGACGTATATCGAGATCTGGATGGCTCGGGGTCTTGTCCGTCCGGGGGAAAGACCTGTAGCGATCCCGGACACCTGAACCTGGAGGCATGGAAACCGTCTAGATCTGAGGGTTGTCTTCCGGCCTGGGAGTCAGAACTTCCTGGACCGCCGGACTCTTGATGACCGCTGCAAAAGACGGATCCTCTTTGATGGCCGCGAGTTGTTTGTAGCCTTCATCCTTGGCTTTGCGCAAATAGATCAGGCAGCGCTCCAGATTTCCGGCCTCGGCATAGGATTTCGCAAGCAGGAAGTAGAACTTCCCGCGATCGCCGACGGACCGATCCTGCAGGATCGATCCATTTCTCGAACTGTTACGCTCAAACAGCTGTGGATCCATAGCCAGCGCCTGGCGGAACGAACCAATGGCCTGCTCGTATTTCTTGTCTTCGAAATAGGCATAAGCCAGATTGCTGTACAGGACCGGCATGTCATTCCGTATGGCAATGGCCTTCTGGTAAGCCTTGATGGCTTTTCCGTATTTCTTGCGCTGGTAGTAGATGGTGCCGATATTGTTTTGCGCGTCGGCATAGGTGGGATCCAGCTTGGTGGCGCGTTCATAACATTTCAGCGCTTGACCCAAGACGGTTTGCTGGTGCATGGCAATGCCCAGCTTGTTGAAGTAAACCGCGTTCTGCGGGTTTTGGTCGACAAGGCGCTTGTAAAGCTGGGAGGCTTCCCGGTATTCCTTGCGCGCCATATAAAGGTCGGCCATCTGCTCGTCGCTGAGTTCCGGACGGACCACGATGACCGGCGATTGCGGCACACGTGGCGCCACAGGCGCACTGCCGGGGCCATCTACAAGTGATTGTGCTGCTGTCGAAATCGAAAGACTGAGGAGGAGAACACCTGCTGGAAACGCCACAGAAATGCGTGTCATGGCGAATCTCCCTTCTCCGGCTTGGACTTGGCCTTGTCGGGTTCCTTCTTCTTGCCTCCAAAGATACCAAAAATCTTCTGTAAAGGGTTCTTTTTCTTATCCCCGTTCTGTGCGTTGGGATCCGCCGCGGCGCCGGGCTCACCCGTCGCGTCGGTGGGACGGTTGGGGTCGGACTTCATCACGACGGATGGGCTGGTATCCGTTTGCGTTGTTTTAGGTTGCCCACCGAAGACTTGCGAAAGCACGGAGCCTGTCGAGGTTGACAGGCCGTGTCCGCCATGCAGTTCGCAGAAATCGGTCGGCGCCGAACCCGCCACGTAAACTTCTTCACGCGTTGTAGGACAGTTAGGCGTCGCCAGTTGCAAGGATTCCGGATCAATGACCACGGATTGCACGCCATCCGGCATCGTAAAATCTTTCACATCGCGGTAAGGCGACATGGACGTCGCCTTCATCATGAAATCCGCCCAAATCGGCGCATCCGCAGCGCCACCGGTAAATCCAAGGTCCCGATTGTCGTCAAATCCAACCCAGACGACGCAAAGCAAATTGGAAGTGAAGCCTGCAAACCAGCCATCTCGCGAGGTTCCTGTTTTTCCAGCCGCCGGCAAGGTGAATCCCCGCGCACGCACCGCCGCGCCGGTGCCGCGATTCAACACATCCTTCAGCAGGCTGTCCACCAAAAACGCCACGCGCGGATCCAACGCTGCGTGGGTTTGCGGCGTAAATTTCTCAAGGACTTCGCCGTCGGAGTTCACCACGCTGCGGATAAATTGCGGTTCAGCGCGCGTGCCCATGGTGGCAAAGGTGGTATAGCCCGCGGCCACGTCCACCGGCGTCATCTCATAAGCCCCAAGAGCAACGGACGGAGTTGGCTGAATGTTTGTCCCCAAGCCCATTTGACGCGCGACCTGCACCACGCGGCCATAGCCAATGAGTTCGGCCACTTTCACGGTGGCGACGTTCAGCGAGTTCGTAAGTGCGTCACGGACGGTCACCCGCCCCATGAATCTTTCGCTGTAATTGTTGGGTGTGTATTCCTTTCCGTCAAATTCGAAGGTGGTCGGCTCGTCGTCGATGGTTGTAGCGGGAGTGATAATGGGCTGCACGTTGTCCACGGCGTTGTCAAAAGCCGCCGCATAGACAAATGGCTTGAAGACAGAGCCTGGCTGGCGATGCGCCAGAGCATGATTGAGCTGGCTCTGCCCGTAATCTCTGCCGCCGACGAGAGCTTTGATTTCTCCATTCCTCGGGTCGAGGGCTACGAGCGCCACCTGCGCCTCAGGGACGGGTTCGTTGCTTCCCTTCTTCGCAAGCTCACGCTTCCATTTGTCGTATCTCTTTTGCAGCAGCGTGTCCACGTTCTTCATGCCGGCTTCGATGGCCGCGACGGCGTCGCGTTCCAGCGCGGGATCCAAAGTCGTGTACACGCGGAAATTCTGGCTCAATAACTCATTTTCAGAGTACTTGTCGAGCAAGTGGTCCTTCACCATGTCCACGAAATAGGGCGCTTCCCTTCCCGAGCTCGAGGCGTGAACAATTTTCAGCGGCGCCTTTTTTGCCTCTTCCAAGTCTCCGGCAGTGATGTACTTGTTGTCGAGCATCTGCGTCAGCACGCGGTCGCGAGCCTGCGCGCCGCGTTCCGGGTGGCGATCCGCTGAGGAATAGTAATTTGGAGCGCGAATGATTCCCGCCAAGTAGGCACATTCAGGCAGGCTCAACTCGCGCATGTCTTTCCCGAAATACGCGACGCTGGCTTCGGAAAATCCGCGAATCCCGAAGCTGCCGCGGTTGCCGAGGTACACTTCGTTCGCGTACATCTCGAAGATTTGCTGTTTGTTGAAGCGTTGTTCGAGCTCGAGCGAAATCAGGGCCTCGGCCAGTTTTCGCCGCCAGTTGCGGTCGGTCGACAGGAAGAAAGTGCGCGCCACCTGCATAGTGATAGTGCTGGCTCCCTGATAGTGCTGGCTGGTGTGACGGATATCCGCCCACGCCGCGCCGGCGATGCGAATGAAATCAAATCCCCCATGCTCGAAAAAGCGCTTATCTTCCGCAGAAAGTATCGCGTCCACTTGCATCACCGGCAGGTCCTCGTAGCGCACCGGGCGCCGCTTCTCGCGGGCGCTGTCAAAAAGATTGGTGATCAGCTCCGGCTCGATTTCTGCGGTGTCCATTTCCGAGCCGCCTTCGAGAGGCCGGATGCTCTTGATGCTCTTGATGCTCTTGCCGCGGAACTGCACGGCCAACGCGTTCTTTCCGCCGAAATACGAGAGCTTCGATGGCCGGATGTCCACGGTGTTGCCCTGCACCGTGTATTGGCCGAGCGCGTTGGGGTCATTTTCCGGACGGTAGCCAACTCGCGTCAGGTAATCCGTCAGGTCGTCCGGTCCCCACGCTTGCGCCGCGGAAATGTGTTCCGGCGCGGAGAAGATCTGTGTGGTGTTTTGAAAAATGGGCCCGGAAAGGCGCGCATCAATCATGCGCGAATACTTCATGTAGTAATAAGTGAAAATTCCGCCGGCGATGACAAAAATCCCGAAGATAATCCCAAGAATCGTCAGGCCGATAGTGGAAGTAAAAAACCCTCGTTGGACCCGGATCTGCAAAAGGTTCTCCCCCAGGCTGGAGCCTCTATTGTCTCGCAACCCCATCCGCTAGGAAAGACGGAGTTACGCGCCGCAGGGTTGCCCGCCGCGCATCCTCAAACACTAAGCTGGATTCAAACTTTAAAAAAGCGACTTCGTTTCGCTGTTCGGAGTAAAGTGCAAGTCCGCGTGGTACACCAGCACGTCCACAGGCACGGTGTAATCCAAAGAAATCTTCACCACATTGTTGTTGCTCACAATCTTGACATCTTCCCGCTTCGCGGGAATATCAAGATCCACGATCACTTTGTAAATGTTGTCGCGGATCTGTTCTTCGGTGTAGTGATTCACCATGGCATAGCGCGACTGTTCCTGCATTCTGTCGGAGAGCTGGTAATCGTCCACGTAGGGCGGCACCATTTTCCATGCCGTGTAAATCGCAAGCACCACGATCACGACAATCAGGATCCCCTTCAGCCTGCCTTCGCCCCGCTCAAACCGGCGCTGCCACATTAGCTGGCGCGCGCGCATGCCGTTCATAAACACTCCAATCCTCTCCTCAAGCCGTCTTCGCTGCCTACCTCGAGAACGGCGGTCTGGAATTTCCCCTGTGAAACCAAGCTAGCACCGCAGGGAAGGCGTGTCGAGAAAATGGCAAGGGGGCTGTTTCGGGAAAGGAACGGGCCAGTAGGACAGACTTAGTCTGTCTCCGGCGGGCTTCGGCGAACAGCGAAGCATTAGAAATTTAGGATGTGCCGCACAGTAGGAGTGGGAAAGAGGACAGGCTGAAGTCTGTCCTACTAATAGGCGCGGGCAAACATCGCGCGAGTGGTGGAGGGCTGGTTGCAGTACACACACTTTCCGCTCGCGCTATCTTGCTCCAAAGGAATGCAGCGCATGGTGGCGCGGGTTTCTTCCTTGATTTTGGCTTCGCATTCGCCGCTTCCGCACCAGAACGAATACGCAAACCCGTTTTCCACGGCTTTCTTCAGATCGTCGTAGGACTTGGCGTCGTGCGTATTGCTCTTGCGGAATGCCAGCGCTTTGTCGTGCAACGATTGCTGGATTTCACCGAGCAGCGCCTGAATCTTTGTTGGGAGATCGGCAAGCGAGGCGCTGATTTTCCCTTCCTTGCCGGGGCGGTCGCGCCTTGCCAAAATCGCGGATTGCTTTGCCACATCCTTGGGACCAAGTTCGACGCGCAACGGCACGCCGCGCATCTCCCAGTCGTTGAACTTCCACCCGGGGCTTTGCCCTTCGCGCTCGTCGAGCGTCACGCGAACGTCCGCCTTTACGAGTTCGGCTTTCAATTTGCGCGCGGGATCAAGGACCGTCTTTTTCTCTTCGTCGTTTTTGAAAATGGGCACAATCACCACTTGGCAGGGTGCAAGTTTCGGTGGCAGGACCAATCCCTGGTCGTCGCCATGCACCATGATGATGGCGCCTACTACGCGCGTCGAAAGTCCCCACGAGGTCGTCCAGCAGTGCTGCAACTGGCCGTTCTGGTCAAGGTATTTCACTTCAAACGCTTGCGAAAAATTCTGCCCGAGAAAATGCGACGTGCCCGCCTGGAGCGCTTTGCAATCGCCCATCATCGCCTCAATTGAATAAGTCACGTCGGCGCCGGCGAATTTCTCCGCGTCGGATTTCTTCCCTGGAATCACGGGAATCGCCGCGTCGTTGATCGCAAAATCGGCATAAGCATTCAGCATCTGAATCGTTTCGGCTTCCGCCTCCTGGCGCGTGGCGTGCGCGGTGTGGCCTTCCTGCCAGTAAAACTCGAGCGTGCGCAAAAAGAGCTTGGTGCGCAACTCCCAGCGCACCACACTGTTCCACTGGTTCATCAACACGGGCAAATCGCGGTAGGACTGAATCCACTTCGACCACATGTGCCCGATAATCGTTTCCGAGGTGGGGCGAATCACCAAAGGCTCGGCCAACTCTTCCCCTCCGCCAATCGTTACCACGGCTAGTTCGGGAGAGAACCCTTCAACGTGGTGCTTCTCCTTGTCAATGAAACTGCGCGGAATAAGCAGGGGAAACGCCACATTTTGATGGCCCGTTGCCTTGAACCGCCGATCCAGCGCCTGCTGGATGTTTTCCCACAGCGCCCAGCCGTAAGGACGAACGATCATGCAGCCGCGCACCGGCGCGTAGTCCGCCAGCTGGGCCTTTAGCACGAGCTGGTTGTACCACTCGGAAAAATCCTGTGCGCGTGTGGGGAGCTTGTCTTCAGCCATGAGGAGCTTCGTCCGGTCTTGTCAGTCGCAATTTGTCGTGCAATGTAAACTTTAGAGCGTATCGGACGCTCGGGAGAGTGTCAACGCAGGCATGGCGCGGGGTGGAATGGCGCCGCTTAGTTTGGAAATTTTCATCTGAGACTGGCAACTTCGTTCCTATCTTTGCGCATCGCAATCTCTAGCCCCGCGACGAACCTATCTTGAGGTCTGTGAGATGATCCCAAGTTCCTGTTCCCCTTCAAGCTCTTCCAAGCTGCTGCCGCCGTTCTTCAAGTTCTTCGCTCTGGCTGCGTTCGTCGCGGTCATGGCAGTCTCTTCCCAAGCCCAGGGCAAAATCGAACTCTTTGGTGGGTACTCCTATTTCCGCGCCACAATCAAGCAAGGCCAGAACAACCCCTGCTTGGACAACTGTCCCTTTCAAACCTTCCCCACTTTTCAAACAAATCTGAACGGCTGGGAGTTCTCCGGTCAATATAAGTACTTACCCTTCTTCGGAGGCGTCTTAGACTTCGATGGCACCTACGGCAAACTCAATGGGGCCGGCACCCGGGAACACACCTACCTTGTTGGTCCGCAAATCTCACTGCCCTTCAAAGTCTCTCCCTTCGCGCACGCTATGATTGGTTTGGCCAGAGAATCACAAGATTCATTCGGTGTTTGTGCAGCCGTCACATCGGTAATTTGCCGCTTCAGCCTGGGTTCAGATACCTCTCTGGCAACTGCAGTGGGCGGCGGCTTGGACTGGAGTGTCGCCCCTTTTGTC
>QHYL01000580.1 GCA_003224105.1 Acidobacteriota bacterium
ATTGGCAATCGCTTCAGTTAATGTGCGGAAGTCTGCTTCTACACTAGAAGGTCCGCACGCAACCGCGTCCTGCGTCCGTTCCATAATTTTGGTAAGCATCGGAAATATCACTGCTTTTGCGTTCCCCCCTGCAGGACAAGTTGAGGGGCGGACTTGGGTCCGCCCCTCATAAGGAAAGAGACCTGTCGGCTTCAAACTGCTACAGCGGCGGCGATCTTGTGGAACGTCGAGTTGACCACGTTAAAGGTTTCTACTTGTGCTGGTCCCTCAACAACTGTGGCGAGGATCTTGGTCACTTCAGGATAAGTTCCGCGGTTGTAAGCCTCAGCATTCTCCGCTTTGTCCCACAAACTGATAGCGAACGCTTCCGCGCCGCTCTGGCCTACAAACGTAATTTCGTCCTGGAATCCTTTCTGTTTTCGAAGCAGGGGAAGGATGTCCTTCTCCAACCTCTGGGTAAACTCTGTAACGCTATTCGGCTTCAAATGCATGTAAATTCTGCGTGCAAACATGTGACTCTCCTTGGTTCTCGACGGCAAGGGGGCAATTCAGATAACCGCTATCGGTTTAACTTACCTGAAGGTCTCCCTCAGTCCGTTAACTAGAATAAGTTAATTAACTTGACCTGTCAAGCTTATTGTGGGACTATTTTGGCGGGTTAATCGGTCGAGGTAAACCCAAGTGGAGGGATCGCTGTGGACGTTTGCCTGCTGATTAGACAGCGGTTACAAGAACTGGGACTTGAACAAAAGGACTTGGCCAGCGCCGCTGAAGTCACCGAATCCTATATTTCCCAAGTGCTGAGTCGAAAGAAACTGCCGCCAGCGCCCGACCGAACCGACATTTACGAGAAGATGGCAGCGTTTCTCAAGCTGCCCAGCGATCGACTTTCCGAGTTGGCCGAGATCCAACGGACGGAAGAACTCAAGCGGAACCTGGCGGACCCACCGGCGCCCTTGTTTAGAGAAGTTCGAGAATTGATCCTGCGGAAGTGCGTACCCGAGCGAGAAAAAGAAATCCGAGCGATTCTTGAGAAGCAGCCGTTCGGCGAACTCGAACGCCTGGTGACGCAAAAGCTCTTGGACGTGGTCAAGAGAGTCGCCAAAGAAGAATTGAACAGTGAAAATGGCCTCCACTTAGTTGCTCGACTTACGAGCCGAAGCTATGAGCAGGTGCGCGTTAGCCTCCTGGAGTTCCTGGACACGGACATCTTCAACTTGTCACCTCAAAACTGTGTTTCCTTCCTGGATCCATTGATCGAAACTTGGGACGTTGACCTAACCACCTTCAGTATGGAAGTTGTGCTGAATCGGAGGCTAGCTCCCGGGGACCCAAAGAGATTTGAGTTTGTGGAAAAGCCCGCTGAGCCAATGGAACTGGAGCCAGGGCTGAGAACCTTCCTCAATGATAGTTCCCTTAGCGGGACGGCGACCAAGGAAGAAGTCGACTTTCTAAAGAAGCTGCGATTCAACGGGAAACGCCCTACTTCACTTTATTATTACCGGGAATTGCAAAACCTCAGAGATCCCATTCACTTTGGACGGGGAAAGCGTTCGTCGGTGCAGGATTCTTCAGGAGGATCCAAATGAGCGTTAACGTACAGTATGTAGGTTTCACGGCGAAAGCGATGGTCCGTGAATACAGTTTCGTGGTGCGGGAATCACCAATCGACTCTCAGGAGATCACCTTTACGATTCTGAACGAAGCGTTCACGTCCCGGCGTCTAAGCTTTCAGAATGGCCCGGATATTTGTTCGCTCAAGCTTCATCGCGCGCTGGCCGATTTGGCAAACAATCCCTTGAAAATGCATTATCGCATAAGTGAAACCGAGCTGAATGCTTACCACGATTCACATGCTCCAAAAGCGGCGAAGGGCCTCTATCAACGGAAGGCTGCACAAGAATTCTAGGTGCTAAGCCTGACCCTTTTGAGCTCGTCTTACAGGTTTCCGGCAGGCACACCGTTTGCCGTATCCATGAGCAAGAAAAGGACGCACACTGATTAAATGGGCTACGATACCTTAGCGACTACCAACGTTTGGAAGAAAAAACGGGACGATTTGAAAACCAAGAGAAACTCACTATTCGAGAAATACTCAAAGCATCCGCATGCTCTTCACCTTGCTCTAGAAATCAAACTAATCGATGACGAAATTGCGGAGTGTACTCTGAAGATGGAACCGAAAGCTCAGCGTCCCAGTTCACGCCGTCAACAAAATTCCAGCAACTCGTAAGCAAGAATGAAAAAGCACAACGTGACAACGGCAAGTGTCTCGGTTGCAATTCCGGGCAAGCGGAGATTCCATGCAGTACTAGGCTTCCTGCCGTTGTGTGCGATCCCGCAGGCACTCAGGTAACATTCAAAGACGAAATTGGTTATACGCCATCAGTCCAGACCAAGGTGACCGAGACTTCTTGCAGTGCCATCGGGATTATCCATAATTCGCATGGCCACTACCTTGAGCTCGCAGTCACTTCTGAATGCTTATCAGAGGTGACTTTTTTTTCGCGACGTTTCTGGGCGACCGACTTCAAGTGCGCATAAAGGGTGCAAAAAGCCATGATTTGGCTCACGCCTTGCGGATTCCGGGGCCTCTAATGAGGGCAAACGATATAGTTTGTGAAGGAGAATGTAATGGGCAATCGAGACGCGCATCGCAGGGAGAAGAAAAAACCTAAGAAGAAAGAAGCGAAGCAGATCGGCACGCCGTCAAGGCTTTTCAGGGAATACAGACCAGTATCGCCGCCGCAGCCAGAGCGAACGGAGAACGAGAAGTCGTAGCACGTTCTCACCTCCCTTACGATGACCGGCGGACCAGCGCCAGCGGCCATCACCATCACCACCGATCGCGTCCGGCTCCGAAATCCTTGTTGCCGCGGTAGTAGATGGACCGGCGGCTTGGTGCAGGACAAATGCTGCTATTCAGTTTCGCGATCTGAAGACATAGCGCCGCGTACCCCGCGTCTACCTCACTCGGATGAATCCGGCGTTTTTGGCGTTTTCCTCCTTTAATGGGGTGAGCAAGTTACGTGGAATCAGTGACCCTCAGAATTCCGACTCCCTGCAGTTTTTTTTGCTTCGGCCTTATCTCTATGCATTTAAAGGACTTCTAATTTCTCAAGATTTCACTTGACAAAAAAAGTACTGT
>QHYL01000581.1 GCA_003224105.1 Acidobacteriota bacterium
GCGCCGCAATCTATGGCCTCTCCGCCGCGTTGCATGACGCCATTACCATCAAGGATGGCCGCGTCGAGCAATCCAACTTCAACGACTACAGCATGCCACGTATCAGCGAGACTCCGCTCACCGAAGTCCACGTGGTGATGAGCAAGGAAGATCCCACCGGCATCGGCGAGCCTGGATTGCCAGTCGTGACGCCGGCGGTCTGCAACGCAAT
>QHYL01000582.1 GCA_003224105.1 Acidobacteriota bacterium
TAGTGAAGTCATAGAGGATTGCGCTCTAGCGCGGGCGGTGAAACAGAGTGGCGGAAAAATCCGGCTGGGCCTAACTCGCTCCAGCGTGAGCCTGCGCGGTTACGACAGTTTTGCGGGGATTCGCGATTTGATTGCGCGCGTCGCGTTTACGCAACTGCGTTATTCCTTTCTGGTGCTGCTAGGCGCGCTTACTGGCTTGTTTGTAACTTATTTGCTTCCCTGGCTTCTGTTCTTTGCCTTTCCCGGAGAGGCGTGGCTGGCTGTGGACACGACCATCGCCATGATGGCCGCGACCTTTGCGGTTGCGGTGAAGTTTTACGGCCTGCCGTGGCCCTGGGCTCTAACGCTGCCCCTTGCGGCGCTTTTTTATGCTTATGCGACTTGCGTTTCGGCCGTAAGGTATTGGCTCGGTCGAGGCGGCCAGTGGAAGGGGCGCGCGCAAGCCCCGCTGAAGACTTGAGGATTCGTAAATCCTCTCAGTCCGTAATGATGTGAGCGACAACGGCGAGAAGAATGGCGCCGGCAAGCAAGGCGCCCGCTCCTAGAACCGCAAGGGCAAAATGCCGGCGAAGACTCGCAAACATAGCGATGGTGTCTTGCCGCAAGGCCTCGCTCCTGCGCCAAGCCAGCGCAATGCCAGCGAAACCAGCAGCTAAAGCTACGGCCGGCAAGATAAGAAACAACCACGCCGCGCCGGCTTGCGAGATGTGCTTGGTTGTCCATTCGAAAATCGCCCAACTGGTTCGTGCGGGCTCAAATTGACGAGGCTGGAGCTGGCGCAGTGCGGCGGCCGCGAGCAACAGCGCCGCGGGCAAAACCAGCAGCCATTCCGAGACAGCGAGGGCAGATAACTTGGGAGAGCTTGCGGGGTGATTCATAAAAACCTCCATGAAGTACTTTGTATTATAAAGTCCATGAGCTTGTCAATCAGAATTTGTGGTTCTTCGAATCACACTTTGTTATCCTAACGAGGTCTGCTGAAGGTACAGGGCTGCATCCCGCAGTCAGGGAGCGGCACCGGAGGCCAAGATGAGTGTTGTTCCTAATCCTGGGAACGGCAAAATCACCGTGCCCGATCTCCTGCAGCGCAAGAGTCAGGCTCCAGGACTCCATTCCAAATCAGAAAAAATCACCTCCTTGACGGCCTACGACTATCCGACCGCCCGACTGCTCGATGAAGCCGGGGTGGATGTGATACTCGTTGGCGATTCCCTCAGTATGGTAGTGCTGGGTCACGAAAGCACGCTTCCTGTGACCCTCGAAGACATGCTGCATCACACGCGCGCTGTGAAGCGCGGTACGCGGCGCGCGCTGGTCGTCTCCGACATGCCGTTCGGTAGCTATCACACGGATACGTCGGAGTCGCTTCGCAACGCCGTGCGCTTCGTAAAGGAAGCCGGGGCGGAAGCGGTAAAGGTGGAAGGCGGAGAGCGGCGCTTGGAGCTGATTGCGCGGCTTACCGAAGCGGAGATTCCGGTGATGGGCCACGTGGGTTTGACGCCCCAGTCGGTGAATGCGCTGGGCGGCTATCGAGTGCAGGGAAAAACGCGGGATGCCGCTGAACACTTGATTCGCGATGCGCGAGCGGTGGAAGCTGCGGGCGCG
>QHYL01000386.1 GCA_003224105.1 Acidobacteriota bacterium
GACAGGAACTCCTTGCGCGCGGGCGTAATGAATGAAGTCCCAGACGATCAGGAAGTAGCCTTCGTAGCGCATCTTCTTGATCATCTCGATTTCGGAGGTCAGACGGCGTTCGTACTCCGCAAGCGAATTGCGCAGAAAACCTTGTTTTGCCAGCCGATCGAGATGTGGGACGCGCGTCGCAAAGCCCTCGCGTACGACTTTCTCAAAATAGCTCGCGGAGTCGTGCCCGCCTGGAACTTTGAATTCGGGGAACGGATTCAGGATACGCTCGATCTTCACGTTGCAGCGCTCCGCGATGTCCACGGTGCGGCTCAGCGCTTCCGGAATTTCGCCAAAAATCTTGGCCATCTCCGCGGCGCTTTTGAAATAAAACTGGTCAGTCGCGAATTTCATGCGGTTCGCGTCGCCCATCGTTTTTCCGGTCTGGATGCAGAGCAAAACTTCCTGTGCGTGGGCGTCTTCGTGATGCAGGTAGTGGCAATCGTTCGTCGCGACCAGGGGAATGCCGGTCTCTTTCGAGAGGCGAACCAGATCCGGGTTCACGCGCTGCTCGATGTCCAGCCCTTGGTCCTGAATCTCGAGGAAGAAGCTGCCCTTCCCAAAAATGTCGCGCAGCCGGTACGCGTTCTCGCGCCCCTGCTCGTATTTCTGTTCCATCACGGCTTCGGTGACCACGCCGCGCAGGCAAGCCGAAAGCGCAATCAATCCTTTGCTGTGTTTTGCGAGCAGGTCATAGTCAATGCGAGGTTTGTAGTAAAAGCCTTCCAGGAAACCGGCGGAGACCAGTTTGATTAAGTTGTGGTAACCCTCCGGCGATTCGCAAAGCAGCACCAAATGATTTGTGCCGCGCATCCCGGGTTCCGCTTCGGTCTTCTCGGGCCCGCCGTGGCCATTGGTTTTTTCGCCGCGGTCGTGACGGCTGCCTTTGGCGACATAGACTTCGCATCCGATGATGGGCTTCACGTCCCGCTTACTGGCTTCGTAAAAGAAATTCGCGGCGGCGAAAAGGTTGCCGTGGTCGGTGATGGCCACGGCGGGCATCTTCTGGCGGGAGGCTTCGTCCAGCAGCTCAGAGGTCTCGCAAGCCCCGTCGAGCAGGCTGTAATCCGTGTGCACGTGCAGATGTACGAACTGCGGTTGCCCCATAGATTCGATTCTAAAGCTCTCTCAAGAGATTTGCATTACGCAATCTGAGTTTCCCACAGGCTCGCCTCAGGAGTGCGAGAGCTGTTTCTAGCGGTGATGCTTCTTTTTTGCGCCGCCAGCGTGACTGGCATGAGCCTTTGGCGCTGCTGCCCTGCTCGCGGCTCTTGCCGGCGCTACTTTTGCTTTTGCGGCATGGTGCGCATCCGCTTTCGCAGCTGCGTGCTTCTGGTGCGCTGCCGCGGTAACTGCTGCGGCCGCGTGAGCGTGCGCTTTGGCGGCGCTCTTCGACGGCTTCTTTTCTTTTTCCTTCTTTTTTGGCTGTTCCTTGATTCCGCTCAGCTTTCGCAGGATTTTCTCGCGCTCCTCCGGAGTTTTGCCGCGCCCGGTGAGCTGCATGGCAAAAACCTGCTCGACAATCTGGTCGAACTTCTCGCCGCGAGCCATCCCGAGGGCTTCCAACTCATTTGCCGCCTGGGGCAGTCCATTGCGAATCGGCCGCCACTTATGCAAGTACGCGCGTATCTTGGAAAGCGCGCCGCTGTTGTTCGATTCCGCCAGCAAATAGGCCATCTGTTCGAGCGGAAGCCTTTCCAGGAAGCGGTAAGCATCCACCGGGGCCTGCATCTTTTTTCCGGCCAATTCCTTTTGCGCCGCGAGCGCTTTTTCTTCGAACGTTAGCGCCACCTCCATTTCGGCGGCGCGAAATCCGGCTCTCGAGAGGGCATGTGACAACTCGCGATCCTTCAAGCGGCCCAGAATGGCCAATAGCATCGGGGTCGCGAGCCGCGGGCGGAATCCTGCCGTGAACAAGTCTTCGCGCACCTTCATCAGGCGGTTGATTGCGTCATAGTCAGGGTGCTTCTTGGCCAGAAGCGGGTTGATCACTTCCAGCAACTTGGCTTCTTCCCA
The DNA here is from genome assembly GCA_003224105.1 of Acidobacteriota bacterium. Lineage (GTDB taxonomy): Bacteria > Acidobacteriota > Terriglobia > Acidiferrales > UBA7541 > Acidiferrum. The sequence continues at coordinate 2,056 of QHYL01000386.1, forward strand.
CGCCTTGAAGACTACGCTGGGCCGCTCCTCTCGCGCCACGGCCTGAAGCTCGGTGCCGGCGCCCTCGGGCTCGATGGAGTGCTGTAGATTGCGCTCGATGGCCAGATCGAACCACTCCTGCGTGCGCTGCTCGACTTTGAAGCCCATGCGCGCGGCAAATCGCAGCAAGCGCAAAAGGCGTACGGGTTGATTCGTGAAACTGTGGATGCTGAGCGCCCGCACTTCCCCGTGCTCGATATCAGAGAGGCCGTTGGTGGGATCCAGGAGCAACCCGCGTGAAGCGGGATTCAAGGAAATGGCGATGGCATTCAACGAAAAGTCGCGCCGTCGCAAATCCTCCATGATGGTGGACCAGCGAATTTCCGGGCGCGTTCCCGGCCGCACATAGTAATCGTCACGCGCGGCGGAAATGCTGCCCTCGCAATCACCGGCAAAAAGCACTTCGACGTGGCGGTATTTTTCGTCTTCGACGAGGACTTTTGCGCCGCCTTTTTCGAGTTCACGCGCAATGCGCGACGGATTGCCCTCCACGCTGAAATCCAGATCGCGCAGCGACGCCCCGGTGATGAGGTCGCGCACCGTTCCGCCCGTCAAATACACGTTGAATCCCAACGCGGCGGAGAGCTCCTGCACGCGCATCATGGCGGCCCGCTGCTCGGGTGAAAGCCGGCTTTCCAGCAAAAACATGTAATCTGGCATTGCGCTCCTTTTGCTTCAGGGTGTCCGCGCTTGACTCCACGGAGTCACCCGCAATGAGCCCCTCGACTTCGCCGCGTTATGCACGCGGGTGATGCGCTTTGTAAATCTGCTTCAACCGCTCCTCCACGACGTGGGTATAGATTTGCGTCGTGGAAATGTCCGCATGGCCCAGCATCAATTGCACGGACCGCAAATCCGCGCCGCGCTCCAGCAAATGCGTGGCAAAGCTGTGCCGCAACATGTGGGGTGTGAGCGCCACGCGCAGCCCGGCGCGCCGCCCGTACGCGGACAAAATCTTCCACACGCCAACACGGCTCAGCGGTTTGCCCCGGCGATTCACAAAGAGCGTTGGGCTCCCCGCAAACTTGCCGAGCATTTTCGGCCTGGCGTCGCGCAAATACCGTTCCACCATGCCCAGTGCTTTCTTTCCAATGGGGACGATTCGCTCCTTGTCTCCTTTGCCGATGCAGCGCACGCAACCGACCTTGGTGTCTAAATCGGACACGCGCAGCCCGACAAGTTCGGAAACGCGCAAGCCTGTCGAGTACAGCACTTCCAGCATGGCGCGGTCGCGCGAACCAAGCGGCGTCTTCGCATCCGGCTGCGCCAGCAACTTTTCGACCTCTTCCAGCCGCAAATAACCGGGAAGCGACCGTCGAATCTTCGGCGATTCGAGGTTAATCGTCGGATCCGCGGAAATGAGTTCCTGAATTTGAGCAAAGCGGAAGAAATTGCGCAAGGAAACCAGGTGGCGCGCCACGCTCTTGCTCTCCAGATGTTGCCGGTAGAGGCCCGCGAGAAAATCCACAAGATCGTCCCGGCTGGCGGCTTCCAGCGTGCGCTTGCGCTTCTGCGCAAACTCGCAGAATTTCATCAAATCCCGCCGGTATGCGGAGACTGTGTTTGGAGACAGTCCTTTCTCCACCTTTGCGTGAGTCAGAAACGACGAGATGGCAGCGGCAATTTCCATCAGAGCTCCGCGTATCCGCCTTCGCCGACACCCGCACGCCGGCGGACCGCAATTCCATACACTTCCTGAATCTCGTGGCAGCGGAAAACCCACGCCAGCGCGAGATAAAGCAGTGTGGCGCCGGTCATCAGGCCGGCGAACACCAGCAGTTGAATGAGGAATCGCGAATGCATTGTAAATGCCGTGTAGTGATTCCCAATCCAGCAGGCCACCCCCATGATGCCGGCGCACAGGGAGATCTTGGCAAAAGACCGCGCGACTTCCATCATGCCCATCGAGCCGTACCGCAGCCGGAAGATGATCAGCAGGGCGAAGAAGTCAAAGAATGTTGCCAGCGCCGTCGCCAGGGCCGGCCCGCCGTTCTGGACCTTGTTGAAAAAAACTTCCAGAAAAAGGATGTTCAGAGCGATGTTGATGACCAGAGAGATGGAAGCGACAATGACCGGCGTCTTGGTATCCTTTGTGGAATAAAACGCCGGAACCACCAGTTTGACAGTTGCCAGTGCCGGAAGCCCAATGGCGTAATAGAGCAGAGCGCGTGCCGTCAAGCGCGTGGACGCCGCGTTGAAGACGCCATGCTGAAAGAGCACGCGAATAATGGGTTCGCGCAGCACCATCAGTCCGAGCGCTGCAGGAATGGTAATGAACGCCACCAGGCGAATGGAAAAGGACAGCGTCTTCTTCAGCGACTCGTAATCCTTTGCTGCCGCCTGGTGAGACATCATGGGAAGAATCGCCGTGGCTACTGCAATGGCGTAACCGCCCAGCACCAATTCCATCACGCGGTCCGCGACATAAAGAGCTGCAAGGCTGCCCGCGGGCATCAGCGCAGCCGTGGCAAACTTCGTGTCGATCAGAAGATTGATCTGCCCGATGCCGATTCCAAACAGGCGCGGCAGCATTAGGCGCGCTACTTCCTGAATCGCCGGATGTTTGAAAGAAATCCCAAAACTGAACTTCATACCCTTCTGCACCAGAGTGGGGACTTGAATCAGGAACTGCAGGACACCCCCCACCAGCACGCCAACAGCGATGGACGTGGCGGCATCCTTGAAGTGGTGCCAGACAATCCCAAATGTGAAAAGAATCATAGCCACATTGAGCATAACGGGCGTAGCCGCGGGCAATCCAAAGATGTGGAAGCAGTTCAGAATTCCCATGGCCAGCGCTGCCAGCGCAATGAAAAACAGGTAAGGAAAAATAATGCGATTCAGGTCTACCGCCTGGGCGCGGGCGACGTTCGCTCCCGAAAAGAAACTGACCACTGCGGGTGAAAACACCATGCCAAGGATGCTGATGACCGCCGCCACCAAGGCAAGCGTCCAGAACAGCCGGTTGGCAAAGTCCCAAACTTTTTCTTTGCTGGCTTCTTGCATGTAGCTCGAAAAGACCGGAATGAAGGAGGCGGTCATCGAGCCTTCGGCGACCAATCTACGAAACAGGTTGGGAATGCGGTAGGCTAGAACGTAAGCGTCCGCGGAAAGCGTAGTTCCCAGAAGCGTAGTGATGCGCTGGTCACGCACGTAGCCGAGGACGCGGCTAACGATAGTGACCAAAGAGATGATCGAGGCCGATTTTAAGATATGCTTCTTATCGGTCAAACGCCGGCGCTCCGGGACCCCTAACCCTAATGAAAACAACAACTTGACAGGAAAAGCGTGCTTAACATAACATACATTCTGCCGATTGGCAAATTTGTGATTTCCCAACCGGGGATTTGCCGATTTTGAAGACCAAAGCCCCAGCCTCGACGCACAAGAAGGTTGTTCTTGTGCTTGCCGACAGGAAATCCTTGCGTGGATATCTGAATCCTGCACGCCTCGGCCAACTGGATCCTGTCGACGTGCTGACCCCCGACGGGGAGCATGTCCAATTCCCCGTTGCCAAGCTCCGCGCCATCTATTTCGTGCGTGAGTTCTCGGATGAGTTCGAGCCACAACGCAAAGCATTCTTAAGCCGGCCGAAGCTCGATGGTTTGTGGGTGAAGCTGCGTTTCCACGATGGCGACACGCTGGAAGGCGTGATTCCCAACGACCTGCTGTCGTTGCTCGATAACGGTTTGCAAATCACTCCTCCTGACTTGAATTCTTCCACCGATCGTATTTTCGTGCCTCGGGCTGCGCTTACCGAAGTTACGGTTCTTGGGGTGGTCGGCATCGCCCGGCGCAAACCAGCCGCGGCTGCTGCTGCGGCGGCTCAGCCTCGCCTTTTCCACGAGTAACCTCCCAGCGAAGCACCCCTTACGAGCCTTTGCGGACTCTGTGCCTCTGCGTTATCTTGGTTCTTTCCTTTTTCCCTAAGTCCTTGAACTTAAACTCTTAAACTGTTTTTTGTTGTTTGAGGAGCGTCCATGAAACTCTCCGAACTTGCTCAAAAACTGAGCTGCCGTCTCGAGGGCTCGCCCGATGTCGAGATTTCCGGCGTTGCCGGCATTGAGCACGCTGGTCCTGGCCAGGTAACTTTTCTGGCCAACCGAAAATATTTCACGCTGCTCAAGACCACGCGCGCTTCCGCGGTGCTCATCGAGGAGAACGTGGTCGTCGAACGCGACGCCTCGCAGCCTGCTCTCGCTGCTCTTCGCTCGGCCAATCCCTATCTGGCTTTTGCGCAAGCTCTTGAGCTTTTCTACCGACCACCAAAGTACGCTGCGGGCATTCATCCAACGGCGATCATCGCGAAAACGGCAAAAATCGGTGAAGGGGCGCATATCGGCCCGTACTGCTACGTGGACGAAGAAGCGGAAATCGGGCGTAACGCCGTCCTGCACAGCTTCGTCACCATCTATCGCGGGGCAAAAATCGGTGATGATTTTGTCGCCCATGCCCACTCGGTAGTTCGCGAGCACTGCCGCATCGGAAACCGCGTCATCCTGCAAAACGGCGCAGTCATCGGCGGTGACGGCTTCGGTTTTGCCAAGCGGCAGGATGGCACCTGGTACAAGATGGTCCAGTCCGGCCCTGCCGTACTCGAGGACGACGTGGAAGTACAATCCAACGCCTGCGTAGACCGGGCTACCGTGGGCGAAACGCGCATCCGGCGCGGTGCCAAGCTCGATGACCTGGTGCTCGTCGGCCACGCTTCGCAAGTCGGCGCCGATACGCTGCTCTGCGGCCAAGTCGGCCTTGCGGGTTCAACCAAGATCGGCAACGCCTGCATCCTGGCTGGCCAAGTGGGGACCGCCGGCCACCTCACCGTCGGCGATGGCACCGTCATTACCGCGCAGAGCGGCGTGCCCAATGACGTTCCCCCACATGCGTTCTATTCGGGCTATCCCGCCGTAGAGAACCGCCAATGGCTCAAGATGATGGCGGCCCTGCAGCAGCTTCCGGAATTGCAAAAGCGCGTCCGCGAACTGGAATCCCAACTTGAAGGCAGGAAAACTTAGTACCGCCAGAAAGGGTCCTTGGCCGGTACAAATTCGACGGGTACTTCGCTCACAAAAGACTTCAGCCAGCGCGTGCACTCCTCCATGCCTGCCTGTTCGGAAGGAATGTGACCCAGGATGATGAGCGCCTTGTGCTTGCCTTGCGTCACTGCGTCCGCGACATACTCCACGGTTTCCCATTCGCGGGGCTCGCCGGTCACTAGAACATCCACATCGTCTCTTTCCAATGCCAGCGTTTCCTTCTGGAATCCCGAAGCGCCCGGCACCAGCCCAACTTTCTTTACCTTCAGATGCGGATTGCCAATCACTCGCAGCACGTGGATATCGAGTTTCTTCTTCAGGTCAGCTGCCAAGGACTCCAGGGTGGTTTCTGGAACGGTGAACAAGTATTGGTTCTCGGCGTCCTGTTGTTTTTCCCATCCAAGTGCGTGCGCCATTCCCGCTTCGATGCCGTCTGGAGTGCGGCGGTGCCAATGATCGTGGAATCGCCAGACGACCAGATGGTGCTCCGCGATAAACGCCAGCTTGGCGGCGAGCACCGGATCCTTTTCTTTTTCCGGAAGCACGTCGAGCTTATCCAGGTGATTGTAGAAGGTTGGCTCGTGCGTAATGATCAGGTTCTTGCCGGAAGCAGCCGCGCGTTCGAGCACATCCATCGTGGCCATCATGGTTAGCGCAACGCCTGTTACCGGCTCATCTGGATTGCCTGCCTTGAATGTATCCACCGTTTCTGCCTGCCAAGGCACGCCTACGTGCGCCTGTATTCGGCCAATAACTTCGCGCGCGGTTAGATGTTTCTCTTGACCCGCAGTTCGTATGCCGCAGAACAGCAAGGCGACGCTCGCGGCAAAACAGCCCTTGAAAAACATGCGTTCCATGCTCATTTTGTTCTCCTACGAGACATTTCTGGCCCCGGTCTCTGCGGCCGCCCCGCTAAATTCTGTGGGTTTCTGATCCTCGGGCAGCGCCTCTGCCATCGCGTCATGCGCCACTTTGTTCAAGGCATCCCGCTCCTCGAACGAATACTTCGATGCGTCAATCGGTTCCAAAAACTCGACCACGATCTCCCCAGGGTGAATCACCAGCGACCTCTTCTCCATGATGCGATGCGCGCCGGAGCACACCATCGGCACAATCGGCACGCCCGCCTTGATGGCCATAACCACAGCGCCTTTCTTGAATTCCTGCAGTCGTCCGTCCGGGCTGCGCGTCCCCTCCGGATAAACCAGAAACGACTGCCCCGCCCTCATTGCTTCGGTGGCTTTCTCCACGCTGGCAATGGCCGAGTCGCGCGCTGCGCGATTGACGGGAACAAAATGGGCTGACCGGAACGCCGCTCCCACAATGGGCCAATTCATAAGCGACTCTTTCAAAAGGATCGCCACCCTGCGCGGAATTGCTCCCACAATCGCGGGCGCGTCCACAGAGCTGGTGTGATTCGCCACAAAGAGGCAGACGCCTGGAGGAATGCGTTCAGTGCCCTTCACGCGTACCCTCACCCCAACGGCGCGCACGAAAAACATCACGCCCTTGACCCCTCTCCAGTAAATCGGGTCCGGGTCCTTGGTAATCAGGGTGTAGAGAAGCAGCGGTGGCCCGACAATCAGGATGTACAGAGAGAGAAACACCGCAACAAAAAGCGTTCGCAGCATAAACAAGCAAGACTTTCTCGAATCCCGCGCGGCAGGTCAAGCGCAACGTGCGGCAATGCGCTTAAAGGCTACAGCATAGGGCGTCACAAAACATTGCGATACGAAGGGTTATCAAACTCGCCGCATCAGCCACGATCCCTCACCTGCTTCGCAGGTTCGGGATGACATAGTCTGCGCGCAGCGGCGCGGCAACGAAACTAACGATGTGCTGCCGCCGTTTCGCCGCGCAGCAGGCCTTCGCGGATGCGCCGCGCCTTGTCGGCGGCGTGCGAGTCTTCCAGGACTTCATAAGCCGCTTCTTTGATCTCGCCGAGCCGGAACTCCACGGAAAGTTCTTTATCCTCTCGCCGAACCCGCAGCGTCAACAAGTCACCAGGATTCTGCTCCGCCACCCAGCGCGAGGGCCGTCGCGGCACTTCCCCACCGTTCCAGGTAAGGACGGCGTCGCCAACCCGCAATCCTGCCGTGGCTGCAGGGCCGTCGGCGTCGACAGCTCTCACGATAAATACGCCGCTCGCCTCGCGCTCGCCCGCAAAACCAAGCGTAGCGCGGCGCTGTTCGGTGGTGCGCAATTCCAGCCCAGCGAGGCCCAGGACTTGCTGATACGGAAAGGGCTCTATCCCGGCGACATACATCTGGAAAAAGTCCTCGAAGGAGCCGCCGGCAATTTTCTCCGCCGTAAGACGCACGTCCAAGCTGTCGCGATAAAGCTTGCCTTGCTTGGCAAGATCCTTGTTCATAGCGCGAAGCACGTCGTCGAGGCTCTTCGCGTTGTTGGTGCGGTCGCGAATCAAAATGTCCAGCAAATCGCCCAGCACTTGTCCCTTTGTGTAATACGAAACGCTGTAATCCGGCTGATTGTAGAGCTGATATTTTTCAAGCCATGCATCCAGGCTCGATTGCTCCGCGCTTTGCCAGCGATTCGCGGGACGGCTTTCGAGTTCGGTGATCTGTTGGCCCAGGTCCTCATAAAACCGGTCTTTGTTCCAAATACCGCTGCGCACCAGCGTGTACGATCCGTAGGTGTTCGTTACGCCTTCCGCGAACCACAGCGCGCGCGTGTACTGCTCTTTGGTGTAATCCACGGGCTCGAGCGTGGCCGGCCGGATGCGCTTCACGTTCCATAAATGGAAAAACTCATGCGCGGCCACGCCGGCCAAATACTCATCCGATGGCACGCCGATGGCCGTTGAGTACGAATGCTCCATGCCACCGCCGCCGGCGCCTCTTCCGATGTGCAGGATAAATGTGTAGTGATCAAACGGCGCGCCTTCCATCAACTTAATTTCATACTCGCAAATCCGCTTCAGCTCTTCTTCGATCTGCTTCTTTCTCCATTTTTCGCCGTGGACCACAACGGTCACGTGCGGCGAAACGCCAGGCAAGTCGAATTCCTGAAACTTCCCGATTTCGATGGGGCTGTCAGCGAGGGCGTCATAGCTGGGGCTTTGAATAACAATCGCGCGCGTGCTGCCGAAGAAGTTCCTGACGATGGCTGCGGCTGACTCCACATTCCAGTCCGGGGGAAGCTCGTTCACGGAAACGGAAACGGATTCCAGGCGGCGATCCTGGATGTAAAGCAAGATCATCGCGGGATTGATGAATGCATGCTCGCTGTTGAGTTGCGTTGCAAACGGGCCGGCCTCATCCCAATACGTTGCGTAGCGAACCGTAACCGTACCATTCGCTTGAACGTGCCACGTCAGCTTGTCTAACTTTTGGATCGGCGCTTTCTCAGTCCCAACGAAGGCTTCTACTTGCTGGACGTGCGCGCTGAAATCGCGAATTTGGTAGAGTGCATTCCACGCCGCCAGCTGAAGGGTTACCTCGCCTTTGACATCGGGAATCGTCATCGCCACGTGGAACAAATGTTGTTCAGGGTGTTCGAGCGAGACGCTGTACTGAATCGTGGCCTTGGTGGTCGGGCTCAACGCGAAGGAACTCAAAAAGAGGATGAGGAAAGGGCGTGCCAACCGTCTCGCAGAAGCGGGAAGACTCACTGGGCTTTTGCCTCGCTGGGAACCGCGCCGGCCGAGCTCAGCTTCTTGAGGAGTTTTTCGCACAAACCGTCGAAGCTGCCGTTCGACATAATCAGCAGCAGGTCGCC
>QHYL01000260.1 GCA_003224105.1 Acidobacteriota bacterium
GTCCCGCCCTGCACGTGAAGTGCGCGCAAAAATCGCTGCCCGTGCCAGGGTGGCCGTTCAGCGTTTCAAAAATCCGCTGTATCGCTCCCGCTGCAAAAACAAGCCGCCTCCCCACCATTCCACAGCCTCAATTCAAAACTCGTGAGAAATCCGGGTTAGGTGCGTGTCCCGACCAAAAGTGTTTCAACGGCTCAGGACAATCAGACTTTTCAGGATGGGTGGACCGGAAGCGCCGGAAGATGTTGAAACCTCCGCGCTCGTGCGGCACGTAGTCGAGATTCGGATGCAGGGTGTCGCTGAGGGCGTTCGATTGCAAAAGCTGCGCGCCAGTCGAAGCAGGCGTCCAGTTCGCCGGTAGCTCACGTACTCACGAAGCACCACGGCAAGCTGTCGGCAGAGGTCCACTTAGCGAGTCCCGTTCTTTGTTTTTCAGGTATGGCTGAATCTCCCCGCGCTTTGCCTTCTGCAAGATATAGAGGTGCGGAAGTCTTCGGGTACAGCCATTTGTCCAGGGCATATCGGCGGTTGTCGATCGTCGTCTGTTCGACGGATGACGTTTGCGGTTGGCGAGAGACTTAAGCCAGAGTTTCGCTTGCTGTTTGAGAGTGATTGTGCTGGTTGATTCAATAAAATGCTGAGCGGAGTTGATGCCGAGCGTTTCGATTTCCTCCACGTATCTGCGCTCGCCGTCATACCGTCACCTCACCGCCGTCGGGGCTCACATCTTTAATTCCTCCCTCCCTTTTCCCTGTAGGGGATTAATAACGCCATACCGCCACAAGCCCCATTTGACGCGGGTCCTTGCGAATTTTGATCGGCCACAGCCGGATCCGTGTGGCGTTTTGTTTTTCGTTCCATCTCCTCTGAAATGAGCGGTGTGGCGGCTGTGGCCCTTTCACTAGGGGTGCAGGGCGAAGTAATGCCAGAAATCCGCAGAAACCGCGGCCACGCATCCCCGAAGCCCCGGTCAGGTCGTCTCCGATGAAATTTTAAGGTTTTCACCTCATAGTAAAGCACTTCCGCTCAGCTTAGCGTAGCCTCGGGGGGTGCCCCCTCTTTCGACCAATGAACCCGGGTCCTGGCCCCGGACGATTAGGCCCCGGACAACTTGGTTTGACGTGACTTAGAAAACCAAGCCCATGAAAACCAATCTGAGGCCCGGGAAGCCAGTCAGAGTGTTCATTGCTGATTCAAGCAGCATGGGCTGTCAATTGATGGTGCGGGCCCTGCAACAGAGCCGCCGAACGATTCGGGTTGTCGGTTCTGCTACTGAGTCGGCTGAGATCCTCAAGGGGCTGGGCGAAAATCCCGCAGACGTTGCCATCATCAGCGCAAATTTGAAAGATGGCCCAACCAAGGGCTTTCAGGTGGTGCGGGGAATACGGGTTTCTCGGCCGCAGATTCGTAATATTGTACTGATCGATTCTCCGGATCGCTCCATGGTTGTGGAAGGGTTTCGCGCTGGGGCTGACGGTGTATTCTCCCGCGGCGAACCCTTTGAAATGTTATGCAAGTGCATCCATGCAGTCGGCCGGGGGCAAATTTGGGCTGGAAGCGACCAACTGCGCTTTGTCATTGAGTTTATGGCTACTAACGGGACGAGGCCTATCAAAGACGCCAATGGTACAAAACTGCTGACCAAAAGAGAGGAAGAGTTGGTGCAGTTGGTGGCCCAAGGTTTGACCAACCGGGACATCTCTCGTCAGCTCAATCTGACGGAACATACGGTCCGCAATTACTTGTTTCGCATCTTTAACAAACTGGGCATTTCGAGCCGTCTCGAACTAGCCCTTTACGTAATAAGGCACAGAGGACCAGATCACGGCTCACAGTTTGCCCGCGCGTTTCTCAACGAGCCGGCGCCCGTGATGAGCGATGGGCGGCTTCGGACGTCTGGTCCTAACGTCGAGCCGCAAAGCCTCAAACACGCGTTACCTCCGGTGAGGCCAACCCTCAACGGACGCACCTACCAAAAACCAACAGCTAGAAACTGAAGAAGTCCCATGTCGTTGCGGATGTGGCAGCAGCACCTGGGAGCACGGTGACACCCAAACTCTCCAGCGCAAGCCGAAGAATGGTTTCGTGTTGATAGAGCGTCGTCGATTGATACGCGACCTTAGAACATTTTGGGCTAATTAGCACTGCCGCGACGCCCCCCGCCATCAGTGTTACCTTGGCTGACTCGTCGAACACAACGATGAGCAGGCACTCTGCCCCGTCATCACGGTCTGATTTGTCGGCTGGGTCGTGATCGAGGGAGGTGACTGTGTGAAATGTGCGTTTAAGCTGGTTGCTCCGGTGCAGCCCGACAGACCTATGGCCATTAATAGTAAAGGTGCCCCTACGACCCAGCTTCGGAAAGGCATAAGAAACCCCCGCGAGAAAATCTCGCAACTCACTTTTGTTGTATGGCTGAGTAAAACCCCGCACGAACAAAACCTCTTTGGCCGAGTTACATCCGTTGTTCCGAACTCGATAACCAGTCCTTTCCCTTCGGGGAGCTACCTTGTCAGGTCTCTCTAGTTCAACGGACCGTCGAGGTGAAGCAGCCGGGCGCGTCGCTCCCTAAGGGCGAATCCGTGACTGTACGCAGGTTTCCCCCGAGCACAAGGAGCGAAATGTCTCCCTAGATCACAGGGCACGACGAAGGACTTTTGTACCTGAGACCGCATTGACTTTCGTACCCAGCACGTTGTGGAAAACAGAAGCTGTTTCTATCCTCAGGCAAATGTCTTCCTCCTCAGAGGATATTTCGCTTCTTGTGATCAGTTCAGAGGCGCACATACTCTCTTTCCTGGTGAATTCTAAAGCCTTCGGTTGAGGTGACCCGTGGGAACGCCGGAAAATGCCCGAAAAGCCATTCGGTTCCCGTTGGAAGTGCCGATTGTGTTTTGGTGGGTGGACTGTGGAAATGAGAAACGGAGTGAGGGCCGCACGCGTGACATCAGCGAGATGGGGGCATTCATTTTTGCCCCTGCTTATCCGCCCATGGGAACTCAGGTTTGCTTCAATTTCCTCCTTCCGATGCTCCCCGGGCTGGAAGCCAAAACACAGGTGGACGCAGAGGGCCAAGTTCTGCGGGTGGAGCGGCCCAGCGTTCGCGAAAAGCGCAGCGGCTTTGCGATTTCAACTCGACGCACGCTCTTGCGCATTAACAACGACACTCATTAATCGGGAGAGAGCGTAGCAAGAAGTCGCGTTTGAATTGAGTTGTTGGTTTTGATGCGGGAAAGTTCCAGTCATTGCCATCGGCCCAGGTTGATCACCCGGAACAGGGACCGATGGCCGGCCGGGATAAACATGGGTTCTGTAAGTCACAGGGCGAAGCTATGTCCATTTGGGGCTCTCAGGAACGTAGAAACTAAAAAGCAACGCAACTGCTTCCAAGAAGCAGCTAGGGGAAACCGTATGGTGGAGCAAGATCTTGATTATGAATGGTACGCGGTTTGCACTCGTCACCAACACGAAAAAGTTGCAGCCCGAGTTCTAGCGTATAAGCAACTTGAGGTTTTTCTGCCGCTCTATAAAGCGCGCCGCAGATGGAAAGATCGCTTCAAGGAAATTTCTCTACCCCTTTTCCCTGGATATTTGTTTGTCAGGGAAAGGCAAGAGAGATGGCTTCCGATCCTCACCGCACCTGGCGTCTGCCATATCGTCAGTTGCGGCGAACGGCCAGCCGCCATTCCATCTTCAGAAATCGAGGCGCTACGGCGAATTGTTGAAAGTACTTTGCGCATTGAGCCTCATCCCTTCCTGAAATCCGGTGATTGGGTCAGAGTAAAGTATGGCCCCATAGCAGGGGTGGAAGGCATATTACTCCGGAAAAAGAACATCGATCGGTTGGTTCTTTCCGTGGATATGCTCGGAAAATCGGCTGCCGTGGAGGTCGACGTAACCCACGTCGAGCGCATACCTGCGCGAACGCCTGAAAATCATCCCGTTCCTCGAATCAATCCTATTTCTGTGCCGACAAGCGGTCGGCCTGCCCTTTCTGCGGCGTAAGCGAGCCGAGGTGTTTTCTGCAATGTCCAATCCCATGGTGCGTCCCCAGCTGATAGACGAATCCTCGAGTGTGTCCCCGTCTGTTGGTGGGGAGTAACTCGTCAGCGCACCTGCAAATCGACGCACGTTGCAAATAGCAAGAGCGTGCCTCATGAAGAACCTGGAGCAGTTGCATCGTCAAGATGGGAAAATGGTCTGTCTTGCAGTCCTCTTCGCTCTCTCAGTTGGTTCGTACCTCGTTTTGAGTAGACTTACAGCCCGACAAGGGAAAGATCGCGGGGCGCTTCTGCGCTCCCCCGATACAAGGCTACCCAGGAGCTCGTCTGCTCAGCGGACTTCAGCCTTGGTGGAACCATCGATTCTTTTGGCAAAACCTGCGCCAGGATCTCGCGCTTCCCTGCAGGAAAGCTATGGCAAAAACCCTTTGGCTTTCGAGGCCAATCAGGGCCAGGCGGACGCAAGGGTGAGGTTCCTTTCACAGGGCACCGGTTATGCCCTCTTTTTCACGGCGAAGGAAGCTGTTGTAGTGATGCGTAAATCGGCAGCCGAATCCTCAACCGCTAGCTCTGTTTCTGAACCACAGCCCTTTGCTGCGATGCGGATGCGTTTCGTAGGTGGTAACCGCTCTCCTCGCGTCTCCGGCTCGGACGAGCTTCCAGGCAAAGTGAACTATTTTATCGGCAACGATCCCAAACAGTGGCGTTCCGGGGTCTCCACCTTCGCCCGCGTGCGCTACGAAAACGTGTACCCGGGCGTCAGCGTGGTCTACTACGGAACACCAGGACGTTTGGAATATGACCTCGTCATTGCCCGCGGTGTCGACCCAAAGATCATCGCCCTAGACTGTCTGGGGGCAAGCCAGGTGAGAATCGATTCCCAAGGCAATCTTCGCCTCGTGATCGCCGGCAGCGACTTGCTCTTGAGCAAGCCCCACATCTATCAAATGACTCCAAACGGACCAGCGCGGCGAAAGAGTATTCCTGGCGGGTATCTCCTCAAAGCCGGAGGGCACGTTGGATTTCAAGTCGGCGAGTACGACCGGAACCAGCCACTTATCATTGACCCTGTGTTGACCTACTCCACGTATTTGGGAGGAAGCGGATACGACGCAGGGACCGCGATTGCTGTGGACACTTCGGGCAGCACGTACGTTACCGGCTTCACTCGATCCACAAATTTTCCGGTGACAGCGGGGGCTTTGCAAACCAGCTGTGGAACGACCGGCACGTGTAATGGATATTTTTGGGACGCTTTCGTCACAAAGTTAAATTCCACCGGACAGTTGGTCTACTCGACTTACTTGGGCGGGAGCGCAAATGACATAGGAAAAGCCATTGCTGTAGACGCTTCTGGCTCCGCATACATCGCCGGCCAGACTTTTTCGACCGACTTTCCGACTACGGCGGGAGCTCTTAATACGGCTTACGCCGGAGCGGGAGATGTGTTCTTAACCAAGCTGAGCGGCACGGGAACATCACCTCAATATTCGACATACCTGGGAGGCACCGGAATTGACAATGCCGAAGGCATAGCTGTTGATGCTGCCGGCAACGCCTATGTGACGGGTCAAACGTACTCCACGGATTTTCCTACGGTCGCGCCGACCCAGGCCTTTTATGGCGGCAACCAGGACTCGGACGCCTTCGTCACGGAAATCAACAGCACCGGCTCAGCTTTGGTGTATTCCACTTATCTTGGCGGCAGCAGTATGGATTGGGGTAATGCGATTGCCTTGGATGCTTCCGGAGACGCCTATGTCGTTGGCTTCACAAGATCAACCGATTTCCCCTTGGCAGGTTCACTTCAGCCCGTCTGCCGTGGATGCCCGGGCTTCGCAGACGCTTTCATAGCCGAATTGGCACCCAATGGTACCTCCCTGCTCCACTCCACTTACTTGGGAGGCAGTGGTGATGACCAAGCTGCCGGTATCGCCGTCGACACAGACGGCAATATTTATGTGACTGGCTTTACCTATTCCACCGATTTCCCGACCATCTCCGGCGCTTACCAAACCACTCTGACAACTGGGCAATCCGCCGCATTTGTAACCAAGATTGCGCCCGGCTTCTCTTCCCTTACTTGGTCAACATACCTTCGAGGGACCGGGCTGAACTACGGAAAGAGCATCGCGGTGGATACGGGAAATGTCTTCGTTGCGGGAGTGACGTATTCTCCAGCGTTCCCGGTTTTGCTTCCCACCCAAAGCACGTGTGCCCCTTCGAACTGCTATTACGGCACTGGCTTCATTGCCGAGCTAAACGCCTCCGCCTCAGGCCTGATTTTCTCGACCTACCTGGGTGGCTCGCACGGCGATGACATTGCCGGAATTGCGCTCGATCCGTCCGCAAACATTCAGTCGACAGGACAAGCCGCTTCAACAGATTTTCCAGTGGTGAACGCCGTTCAGGCCTCCTTCGCTGGCAGCTACGGCGATGCGTTCGTTACGAAGATCTCGCTCCAACCCGTGGCTACACCTTCCCCAACCAGCTTAACCTTCGGCAGCCAGACTGTGGGCACCACGAGTTCTCCGCAGACAGTTACACTTTCCAGCAACGGCACCGCTCCTTTGCATATCACAGGCGTATCTATCAACGGCGATTTTGCAGAGACCGATAACTGCACTCCTGGAGTCGCCGCCGGATCCACATGCACGCTCAATGTAACCTTCACTCCGACAGCGAGCGGCACGCGCACCGGCACGCTGACGATCAATGACAACTCTGGCAGCCCGCAAGCGGCTACGCTTACGGGCACAGGTACATCTGCGGGGGTGCCCGTCGCGAGCTTGTCAACTTCAAGCCTTTCGTTTGGCAATCAGCCGCTGGGCGCAACCAGCGCACCTCAAAACTTTAACCTAACAAATACGGGTGACGCGCCGTTGTCAATCACTAGAGTCACCATCAGTGGTCTGAACCCTGGTGACTTCGCGCAAACCAATGATTGCGGGACTACGGTGGCAGTCGGAGCAAGTTGCACCTTTAGCGTCACGTTTACTCCTACTGCAATTGGGAACCGCTCTGCGACTATAAACATTACGGACAACGCTAGCGGCAGTCCGCAGCATGTAAGCCTGGCCGGCACAGGTTTCGGGCCGATGGTGACTCTGAATCCGACCAGCCTTCCCTTTGGCAATCAGAATGTTGGCACTACCAGCAGCGCAAAAGCCATACAACTCAAGAACACAGGCAATGCGACACTCACCGTAAGTAGCCTCACCATTACCGGGACGAACGCCACTGATTTTACCCAGACGAGCAATTGCCCGAATTCGCTAGCTCCGGGCGCGCAATGCAACATAAGCGTGACCTTTACTCCCACGAATATTGGAACGCGCGCCGCAGCCGTGAGTGTTTCTGACGACGCGCTTAACAGTCCTCAGACGGCTAGCCTGACAGGAAGTGGCACGTCTGGCTCTACCAAAGTAACTCTGACCCCCAACAAACTCTCTTTTGGCAACCAAGCGATGGCATCAACAAGCTCCGCTCAGACCGCGATCCTCAAAAACACTGGTCAAGCCATCTTGGTCATCTCAAGCATCGCCATTGCTGGTCCCAATTCTGGCGATTTCGCGCAAACGAATGATTGTGGAAATACGATGGCAGTCGGAGCCAGTTGCATGTTCAGTGTCACGTTTACTCCTACTGCAAGCGGGAACCGCTCCGCGACCATAAGCATTACGGACAATGCGGGGGGCAGCCCACAGCACTTAAACCTCACCGGCACGGGTTTCGGCCCAATGGCAACTCTGAATCCGACCAGTCTCTCCTTTGGTAATCAGAACGTGGGCACAACCAGCGGCGGAAAGGGCATCCAGCTGAAGAACACAGGCAATGCCGCGCTCACGATCAGCAGCATTGTGATAGGCGGGACGAACGCCACCGACTTTGCACAAACCAACAACTGCCCCGGCTCGTTGGCTCCCGGCGCGCAATGCAATATAAACGTGAAGTTCTCACCAGCCGCGTCGGGAGCCCGCACGGCAACGCTTACCATCTCGGACAATGCTACCAACAGCCCCCAGACAGCAAGTCTCACAGGAGCGGGCCAGTGATGACCCTATGCGTTCAATAGAGGCTGAAGGGAGTCTGCTGATGAAAAAATCAATAGCCGTTCTATGTTGCGCGTTGCTCTTAGTTCTTTGTTTTCCTGCAGGTGATTTCAAAGCGCAAACTCAGGATGTCATTCTTGTCGGAGCCGGCGACATTGCCCGTTGCGGCCCGGAAAACCTTCACTATCCCCAGGCCACCGCCACGTTACTCGATTCCCTTCCCGGCAGCGTCTTTGCCATCGGCGACCTTGCGTACGTCGACGGACTGGAAACCGAGTTCAACAGATGCTTTGACGCCACTTGGGGGCGCCACCGTGGTCGCCTGCATCCGGTCCCTGGCGTGCACGACATGATCGCGCCAAACGCTTTTGGCTACTTCAATTATTTCGGGCCTTCCGCGGGCGATCCCACGAAGGGCTACTACAGCTTTAACTATGGTGCCTGGCACGTGGTGGTCCTCAATAGTGTGTGTACCAAGGCGCCTACCTTACCTGGCGCTTGCACAGCCACTTCGCCCGAGGGGCAATGGCTTCAAGCCGACCTGGCCGCGAATCCCACTGCCTGCACCGTGGCTCTCTGGCATACCCCGCTCTACACTTCCTCGACGGCCGACGCAACTCCCGCCGTGCAGCCTTTCTGGCAGATTCTCTACAACGCCAGAGCCGACCTGATCATCAACGGCCACGCCCACAACTATGAACGTTTCGCCCCGCAAGACCCCAACGGCAATTTGGATACAGCCAGCGGCATTCGCGAATTCGTCGTTGGGACCGGTGGCGAAACTCTGATGTCCTTTGACACCACACTCGCGCCAAACAGCGAAGTCCGCAACAGCTCGACCAACGGCGTCATTCAAATCACTCTTCATGCAACCAGCTTCGATTGGCAGTTCATACCAGTCGCAGGTCAAACCTTTACTGATTCGGGTTCCCAGGCGTGCCATTGACGGTAGACCCGCTGCCTCTTGTGGCGCCACCGAAAATCACACCTGGAGAGTTCGAGGAGAAAATGTCCATGCATAGCAAAATTCTTTGTTTTTTCGGAGCTTGGATTCTTCTTGTGACGGCCGGGCGTGCATGCGCGGGCCAAGGAAAGCCAGAGGCGTCCACAGCCGACGCACTGACGGCAGCGGGTGGTCCCAAGACGACTCCAGAGGCGGTGGACCGCCCTGAGCTACATCGACGGAATCCGCGATACCAGTTGAGCAAAGACGATGTCCTTCAGTTGAATTTCGCTTTGACACCAGACTTAAATCAAACGGTCAGTGTCCAGCCAGATGGCTACATCACTTTGCTGGGTGTGGGTGATCTACATGTGGAGGGACAAACGATTCCAGAGGTCAGGGAATCGATTCGCCTGGCTTACGCCAAAACGTTGCACAACGCCATCATCACCGTCCGCCTGATGGACTTCGAGAAACCGTATTTCATCGTGGGTGGAGAAGTGGGACATCCAGGCAAATTTGAATTGCGTGGAGACACGACTGTGACGGAGGCGGTAGCCATCGCGGGCGGTTTCACAGAAAGCTCGAAACACTCACAAGTCTGGCTTTTCCGCCGCGTTTCGAACGATTGGGCGGAGACACAGCGGTTTGACTTAAAGAGAATGCTCAAGAGCGGCGATCTGCGGGAAGACGCGCATCTGCGTCCTGGCGACATGTTGTACGTTCCCAAGAATACACTCTCGAAGATGAAACGCTTTATCCCCGTCGCTACTTTAGGAACGTATCTCAATCCGGGCCAGTTTTAGCCACACGACTCGAATGTCCTTGGAGGAGGTCGATCATGGACGAAGCGAAATCAGAAAAAAAACACAATGGTAACAATGGCGCGTCGCCCTCTTTTTCTTTGCGGGATTTGCTTGGTGCGATTTTTCGCCGCAAAAGACTGATCCTGCTCTCCTTCATGGGAGTTTTGCTGGGCGCCCTTCTCGCAATTATCATCCTGCCTTCCACGTATGAAGCGCAGATGAAAATCCTGGTGGAGCATGAACGTGTGGACCCGGTCGTATCTCCTCAGGGCAACGTAGTTGAATCAGACCGGTACCTCACTCCCGACGAGGTTTCCTCGGAAGTCGAGCTGTTCCAGAGCCGTGATTCCCTAAAACAAGTCGTCGTGGATCACGGACTTCATGAAATCAAGAATCCGTGGTCTCTGGCAGGCATCAAGATGCGTGTGCTGGGAACCCTCGGACTTGCGCCCGGCAAGGATGAGCGGATTTTTAAGGCTGTCCTTAAGCTGGAAAAGGACCTGCATGTCATTCCGCTGAACAACTCAAATATGATCCGGGTGACGTACGAGGCGCGCTCGCCCCAGACCGCTGAGCAGGTGCTTACCGGGCTAGGGAACCTCTACCTAGCAAAGCACGCCGAGGTGCATCGTCCAGGGGGGACCACTGAGTTCTTCGAGCAGCAAGCCGATCAATACAAGAGAGAACTGGCCAGCGCCGAGTCGCGGCTGATCAAAATGAGTCAGCAAACCGGAGTCGTTTCCGCGGACTTCGAGAAACAAGCCACTTTGCAGAAACTCAGCGATTTCGACGTTTCGCTTGAGCAAACACGCGCCTCCATCGCCGAGACAAAACAACGGATCCAGGCCTTGCAAGAAAAAGAGGAATCCATTCCTTCCCGCATTACGACCCAGGTTCGTAACGCGGATAATCCCGAACTCATGGCAAACCTTAAAACGACCCTGCTGAATTTGGAAATCAAACGCACGGATTTGCTCGAGGCTTATGAGCCGGGCTATCCACTGGTTCAAGAAGTTGAGAAGCAGATTGCCCAGGCAGTGACAGCAATCGCGGACGCCAAGGCAGGTGCAGTTCACGAAGAGACCACTGATCAGAATCCCACTCATGAGTGGGTCAGCACCGAGATGGCCAAAGCCCAGGCCGACTTAATGGGCTTGGAAGCGCGCTCTTCCGCGCTTTCCCGAGGCCTCAACACTCTTCATCAAAAGGCCTTGAAATTGGACCAACAATCGGTGGTTCAGCAGGACCTCTTGCGCACGGCTAAAGCGGACGAGGACAGCTATCTGCTGTATCACAGGAAGCGCGAAGAAGCGCGCATTGCCGATGCGCTCGACCGCAGCAAGATTATCAACGTGGCCGTAGCAGAAGCGGCAGCCGCTCCATTAGTCCCCACGGGGCTTTCGTTGACGGTAAAGCTCATCTTAGCGATTGTCATCGCTGCCCTCGCAAGCTTGGGAGCAGGCTTGCTTCAAGAGCATCTCGATCCCTCCTTCCGGACAACCGCCGAAGTTAAGGAGTATCTGGACATTCCCTTGGTGGCTGCTGTTCCAAGAAACGATCATAGGTAGAGCCGATGTTCCTCGATCATTTCGGTCTGCGCGGGCAACCATTCGGGGTTACTTCGGATCCCCAGTTTCTCTATTTCGGCCCGTCCCATCAGGAGGCTTTGGCTTCCCTGTTTTATGGGATTCAGACGCAACGCGGATTCATAGCCCTGATTGCAAAACCGGGGATGGGCAAGACCACCCTGCTCTTCCACCTATTAGAGCATTTACGAAGCTCCGCCCGCACCGCCTTTTTGTTTCAAGCGCACAGTGACTCGCGGGAGTTTCTGCGCTCTCTTGTCGCCGATCTAGGGGTCAATGTCGAACAGGATGACCTTCGGGGGATACACCGCAAGTTGAATGACCTTCTGATCCAGGAACTGCGCGCTGGCAGGCGCGTTGTCATTGTGATTGATGAAGCGCAGAACCTCGACGACTCGGTGCTGGAAACGGTACGAATGCTGTCCAACTTCGAAGTCCCGGGAACAAAGCTCATGCAGATCCTCCTCGCCGGCCAGCCGCAATTGGCCGACAAACTGGCAAGCAAAAATATGGTTCAGTTGCGTCAGCGAATCTCCATTCTGTGCAGCTTGGCGCCGTTCAGCGCGCCTGAAACTGCAGATTACATTGGCCATCGCCTGCGCGTCGCGGGCTACCGCGGCAAACCCCTCTTCACTGCCGGGGCGCTGGCGTTGATCCATTCCCGAAGCGAGGGAATACCACGCAATGTCAATAACCTCTGCTTCCACGCGTTAACTTTAGCGTTCGCCAATGGCCAAAAGACCATCGACACCTCGACCCTGAACGAAGTGTCTGAGGACCTGGCTATGGAGATGCTCGGCTCCTCTCCTGCAAATCAAACCTCTGCGCGGTTGCAATCCAAGCCCGGAGACGCGGCGGATCTGACTCAGATCACAGCGGAACAAAATGGGGAGGCTTCCGAATGGCTAGAAGAAGAGGGCGTCTCCGGCACCCAGGTCATCTCGGGTCGTGTCAAACTGCGTCTTTAATTTCAGCGCGGAAGGGAACGCAATGAAGTGTGCTGAGGAATACTTCTTCACGGTCAAGTAGGGTCTTGGCAGCTCGCAAGCGAATGGGAGGCACATCGTGAGCAAAAATATTGAAGTACTTCTGCGGGCCAAAGAAACAACGGAGCTGTTCAAGCCCAAAAGCGTTCCTCAGAAGTGTTCGGAACCCCGGCTCCCGTCCAAACCCACCGAAGCCGTCGGTTCTGCGGAAGAAGCCGACTTGGTCCAACAGGTGTTCCTCCTGCCTGCTCGGGAGGTGCCTCGCGTTGTGGTGTTTTATGGCGTCGGGGAGGTAGATGGAGCGATTGGTATTTGCGCCCGCGCCGCGGAAAACCTTGCCAACCAGACCGGTTCGTCGGTGTGCGTTGTCGAGGGACATTTTCATGCTCCCTCTGTGCATGGATATTTTGGTGTAAGTAACTCCCGCGGACTTACGGATGCTATCCTGGAGCCGGGGCCGATCCAGGATTTCGTTTGCCCTCTTCCAGAAAGCAACCTCTCCGTCCTATCCGCCGGCTCTCGTTGCGGAGAGGCGCATGCACTTTGGAAATCCGAGTCGTTGCGAGCCCGCATGGAGGAGCTTCGCTCTAAGTTTTCCTACGTGTTGATTTATTGCTCTCACGCGAATCGCCACGTTGACGCGATGCTCCTAGGTCAAATCGCGGACGGAGTCATCCTAATTCTTGAGTCTATGGTGACTCGACGTGAGACCGCGCGAACGGTCAAAGAAAATCTAGATGCTGCAAATGTGAAAATTCTGGCGGCAGTACTGAACAACCATTCTTATTCCATCCCGGAAAACCTTTATAGAAAGCTCTAATAGAGAGCTGTGCCGAGCGCGTGTTTGCGCCAGTCCCGTTCGCTCTGCCGGCCGCGCCTGACTTTTTCTGGATTCCGAGAATTCTGCAGGAACCAAGTGAAGCCCGATTTGGTTAGACATAATCACACGGAGAGATCGGCAGCCACACTCTCCAAGGATTTGCAGAGAACGGAGTTTGACATCCACGGGGTTTTGGGGGTTGCGCTCGTCGATCCTTCCTCTGCGGATGTGAAAGCGGTTATCAAGCATCTTGGACCTCTTCGGGGGCCTTTGCTGCGCGAGCCGGACATCACCATCCGCTTTGACAAAAATCTGGCGCCCCTCTGCTTACGGCACTTAGGTCAGAAGCAAAACGCCTTCACGGACGATGCATTCTTTGTTTTTGATGAGACAGACAGAAGCGCCATGGCGAAGATTCCCTTCGACCAAGTAGGAAGTCGCTGTGAAATTGTTTGCACGCGTAGCCGCGGGTCCATGCCCCTTCTGGTGCCCCTCTTGAGTTTGATTGCCTTGGCGAAGGGCTTTGTCGCGGTTCATGCATCCGCTTTTGTTCATCGTGGCGTAGGCATCCTGATGGCCGGATGGGCTGGAAGCGGAAAGACCACGGCGCTTCTCGGGTTTGCTAGCGAAGGAGCGGAATTTATTGGAGAGGAATGGGTTCTCCTCAGCGGAGACGGACAAACCATGTGTGGGCTTCCGAGGGAGATCGAACTCTCGCCCGCCCACTTGGACACCGTGCCCGAAGTTCGTCGCGCGATTAAACGCTCGAGGCTCTGGGGATTTGAAAGCCTTCGTCACCTAACCACAATGCAAGACCTTCTTCCCAGGAAAGCCGATGGCACAACTCCCGCGAAGGCCCTGCGAAAAGTGATTTCCGCGGCACAGCGGCGCATTCTCCCCACAGTGCGCCCACAGGCGCTTTTTGGCGACCGCGTCGCTTCGTTGACCGCAAGGCCCGACAAAGTCTTCCTGCTGATCAGTCACGATGATCGCAACGTAGAAATAATACCGACTCCGCCCCGGGAAATGGCGCGCCGCATCGCTCACATGATGCAGTATGAGCAGCGCCGGTTTATGGAACACTACCTCGCCTTCCAATTTGCATTTCCTGAAAGGAAGAACGCCTTCGTAGAAGAATCGTCGAGCTATCGATATGAATTACTCTTGAGCGCTCTCCAGGGAAAGGAAACTTATACGGTACGGCACCCGCATCCGATAGCCTTTTCTTCGCTGTATGAAGCAGTGAAGCCATTTTGCGGAACCACGAAAAGTATTCAAACCGAGGTGGTTTGTGCGGTCCCATGAGTCTCAACTGCGGGAGTAGTGGAGTTTTTGCCAGATACACTGTCTTTGGAACACAAGATTGCTTCGCTTCGCGGACAAAGAAAGAACGCAAACGGATGAGCTGGACTGGGCATCGGTCCAAAGCTCGGGTGCCAGGGCAGGCATGTGTCCCGGTCCGGCGAGCCAATAGGAACAACGAAAACTAAAGATGGCTTCCATAGCTGAAGTGATCCCGGCCGAAACTCAGTGCGCGAGGGATGCGACGCGGACGCAGATCCGCGGGTCCAGCCTTTTCCTCGCGGGTAGGTTCCTCTCAATGGGAATCAATTTCTCGGCACAGGTGTTGATGATCCGCTATCTCGCCACGTCAGAGTTTGGCGCACTTGCTTATGCCCTGGCAGTTGTTGCGTTCTTCCAACCCTTCGCCACGCTTGGATTACACGAAGCAGTTTCCCGCTTTGTTCCCATCTATCAAGAGAACCGCGAATTTCCAAAGATGCTCGGGACGATCCTGCTCTCCATCGGCACAGTTTTCTCGACGGGCCTGCTGATCATTGTGGCCATCTGGAGCGGCCCCGCCCTTCTCACCCATTTCATGACGTATGAAAGACTGCCCCGCCACCTTCTGTCCATCCTAATAATGGTCGTGCCGCTGGATGCGGCCGATGAGCTGTTTAATTCGCTCTTCGCGAGTTTTGCCAAAACACGGGCAATCTTTTTCCGCAAGTATGTCTTAGGCCCAAGCCTCAAGCTGGGCACCGTGCTTCTGCTCATCGGGTTGAAAAGCTCCGTCGTTTTCCTGGCGTACGGCTATCTAGTTGCCAGTGCAGCCGGAATCGCGATTTACGGTTGGATGCTTGTACGCCTCTTGCAGCAACAACATCTCTTGCAGCAACTACGGTTAGGCCCAGTGAAAATCCCGGCTCGTGAAATTCTGGCATTTGTTCTACCAGGAATCACTTCCAGCTTGGTTACGGTGGCTATTCACTCGGTCAACATTTTTATCCTGGGTTACCTGCACCCGATGACGGAGGTGGCCTACTATCGGGCGGTGGTTCCCGTGGCGCAATTAAACGGTGTGGTTATGGCTAGCTTCACGCTTCTCTATATGCCGGCGGCCGCACGTCTCTTAGCCAAATCGGACTATCATGGAATCAATAAGCTGTATTGGCAGACGGCTGCATGGATGTCCGTGATGTCTTTTCCGGTTTTTGCACTTACCTTCTCTTTTGCGCAGCCGCTGACTGAGTTTCTTTACGGCGCCCGCTATGCGCGGTCAGGCCCCATCCTAGCGTTGTTAGCCCTGGGGAGCTATACGAACGTTGCCCTCGGCTTCAACCTGCAAACACTCAAAGTTCTGGAGAGGTTGCGTTACATCATTGTGGTGAGCTTGGTTGCAGCGTTGGTGGACGTTGTCCTGAATCTCCTGTTGATTCCCGGTCATGGAGCCCTTGGCGCAGCCATCGGCACGGCGGCAACACTTATCATTTACAACATACTCATGCAGGTGGGATTGCTTCCGGCCTCGAAGTTCACCGCGTTTGACCATCGCTATCTGCCCGTCTACCTGAGCATCGCGCTAGGCGCGGGAGGGCTGTTCTTGGTTCAATCGTTGCGCTCGATGAGTTTGTACCTTGCTGTGCTCTTGGTTGCCTCTATGTCGTTCCTAGTATTTTCCGTGACTAAGAAGACGCTTAGAATTGCCGAAACGTTCCCGGAACTATTGAAGGTGCCTTTGATGCGTCTGATTTTTGCTTGAGGGCGTGGATTCTGTCCCTCTGCTTATTACTTTCCGCCGTAATCCTATCAGTCGGGTTCGCACAAGTTTGGGTGTTTCAAAATGGGACGCGTACGAGCCTTTGTTCAGGATGACATTCCAAGAGTAGCGGAGTTGTACTGGCAATTCCTTCAGAGCCAGAAAGGCCCGCATCCTCCAGGCTTGGAGGAGTATTTTCAAGAAGTTTTTCTTCACAACCCGTGGTTTGACAGTTCCATTAGATCGCTCGTTTATGAGGACGGAAGCCGGATCGTCGGCTTTCAAGGCGTCGTGCCGCGGCCAATGTTCATGAACGGAAGAGCCATTCAGGCAGCTTTTGGGAGCAGTCTTGTGGTTCACCCGGAGAGTCGAGCGACGTTGGCGGGGCTGAAATTGCTCGTGGCCTTCATGGACGGGAAACAAGACGTGGCCATGACTGACACCTCGAACCGGTTGAACCAGCAGCTCTGGGAAAGATTGGGAGGAAGTACATCAGCCGCATATGGCATGAAGTGGGCGCGCCCCTTGCGGCCGGGCTTGTACGGGCTCTACACCATGTCCCGCCTTGGAAAGGAACGCTTCTCGGGCGCTGTCAGTCACCTGTGTGGGGTCCTCCAAGAGACCATCAACGTCGTGGCCGCAAGAATTCCCCGAGGCCACCTCCGCCGGCCGCCTGATGACGTCACGGAAGAAGAACTCGAGATTGACACGCTGCTGCGTTCCTGCCTCCCAGGTACTTCTGAGTGTTATTCGCTGCGGCCCGAGTATAACCGGGAATCACTGAGATGGCTTTTGGATTTCATGAGCCGGATGAAGGCATTCGGAAATCTGCGCAAAGTCGTCTTGCGAGGCGCAACGAAAGAAATCATCGGTTGGTTTATTTACTACGCGAAATGCGGCGGGATCGCTGATGTGGTGCAGATGGAGGCGGCAAAGTTCCACATGAACAAAGTCTTAGACTACTTATTTTGGGACGCATGGAACCGCGGAGCGATAGGTGTCCAAGGCAGGCTCGAAATTCGTTATGCGCAGGAATTATCAGAGGCGCGCTGCTTCTTTTGGGGGAGCGTTCCCTTACTTCTCCGTACTCGTAATCCGGAACTGGCGCGACTAGTTCAGCGGGGTGACGCTTGCATCTCGCGACTGGATGGCGAGTGGTGCCTGAGATATGGCGCGCCAGGGCACGAGGGCGCGAGTGCCGCATTGGATCTCGCCAGCAAGCAGGAATCGAATCCCGAAACCACAAAGAAGCTCGCGCCAAGCAACTTTCAGCCTTCGCAGCCACTGCAACCGAAGGCGGCCGAATAAATGGAAGTAGCCCTGGAAACCACCAAGACGCCTGGCGAACAGGACGCCACACGCAAGCAGATCCGTGGCTCCAGTCTATTTCTCTTCGGTCGCATGTTGTCTCTGGGCATCAATTTTTTTACTCAAGTGCTAATGGTGCGCTACCTCTCGACGAGGGACTACGGAGAGTTGGCTTATGGACTGGCGGTGGTCAGTTTTCTCCGAATTTTTGCTTCGTTGGGTCTGCAGGATGCAATTCCGCGTTTCGTGCCGATTTACAGGGAAAACCGCGAGTACGGAAGGATGTTCGGTACGATTCTCTTGGCCGTAGGAGCAGTTCTAGTTACCGGACTCCTTATCGTCGTCGTTATATGGAACGCACCCCTGTTTCTCATGCCCTTCATCACGCACGAGGGCCTGCCTACCTTGGCTGTATTTTCGATCTTGATTGTCTTGGTACCTGTCGAAACGGCGGACGCACTGTTAGATGGTCTTTTTGCCAGCCTCGCGGGCACTCGGGACATTTTCTTTCGCCGGTACTTGCTGGGACCGGGGCTTAAGTTTGGTGTCGTGGCTCTTCTCTTGTGGATGAAAAGCACAATTATTTTCCTGGCGTGCGGATATCTCCTGGCGGGCGCAACGGGAGTGTTGATCTACGGAGTTCTGTTCATAAACCTTCTGCGCAAGCAAAACCTTCTTCAGCACTTGCGGCTTAAGGAGATAGCCATTCCTGCCCGAGAGACACTTGCTTTCGTTCTCCCGGGCCTTGTTTCCACTCTAGCCACGTGCATCGCTCCCGTGCATGTCTTCTTGCTGGGTCGCCTACGGACCATGCCGGAGGTCGCATTTTATCGAGCCGCGGTTCCGATTGCTGATCTAAACAGCATTGTTTTTGCGAGCTTCACACTGTTGTACACGCCCCTTGCAGCGCGCCTTTTCGCCAGGTTGGACTACCGCGGCATCAACGGCCTTTACTGGCAGACGGCCGCGTGGATGTCCGTATTGTCCTTTCCCATCTTCGCCGTTACCTTTTCTCTCGCAAAGCCTCTCACGGTGTTGCTTTACGGGGCGCGTTACGCACCGGCTGGTCCCGTGCTGGCTGTGCTTTCGTTATCCGTTTATTTCAACGTTATCCTCGGCTTCAACCTCCAGACGCTGAAGGTCTTTGAAAGACTGCGCTACGTCATCGGCGCGAGCGTCACGGCGGCGCTTGCCAACCTCGTGGTGAGCGCAGTCTTGATAAAGCTATATGGAACAATAGGCGCTGGGATCGGTTCAGCCGTGACGCTGATTGGGTACAACTTGCTGTTGCAAGTGGGTTTATTACCGACCGCGGATTTTCATGTCTTTGATCGGCGCTATTTTTGGCTCTATTTGACGATCGCATTGGCCGCGTGCGGTCTGTTTTTTGTGGGCTGGCTTACTTCATTAAGTTTGTATGTTTTACTTCCTCTTGCAGCGTGTGTCTCCTTATGCGTGCTTGCACTGGCAAAGAAGAAGCTCAGCATTGCGGAAACTTTCCCGGAGTTGCTTACCTTGCCGTTCGCGCGGCTCCTTACGTGAAACGCGTCTCGAAGAAGTCGGGATGCGCGACTCTTTCTTTCGTTCGCGCCTGACTTGGATCGTTGAACGCTATGAGAACCATGTCCATAGATGCCTTCGCGGTACGTGATGCGAAGGCTCTGCTGCCGTTTGCCGTTGGCGGCTTCGCTATTTTCTTTCTGCTGCAACTCAACGTAGTGGTGGCAGCAGGCGCGCTCATCCTCGTTGGCGTGCTGGCGTTAATGCTTCGTCGGCCGGAGCTGGGAGCGGCTGTAGCTCTTTTCGCC
This sequence comes from Acidobacteriota bacterium, assembly GCA_003224105.1. GTDB lineage: Bacteria > Acidobacteriota > Terriglobia > Acidiferrales > UBA7541 > Acidiferrum. The sequence goes on from QHYL01000260.1 coordinate 19,348, forward strand.
ATCTACTCGAATATCGCCGTTCTCGCCATGCGGTCCGAGAGAGCAGTTCAAACCGCGGCGGGATCGGCCGGCCAGAATCCGCGAATCGCGATGGTGCTGGCGGCGGTGTCGTTGCTTCTCTTGGTGCCTTTGGTCCACCAAACAATGGTCCGCAGACAAAAATTGATCTTCGATCGCGGATTTGTTCTCATGCTCGTCCTCGTTGCGGCTTTACTCGCATCTTCCTTTTTTGCCCGAGACTGGCAAATCGCGGAATCGCAGGTTGCCGACTATCTACTTGAGGGCCTCGTTCCCTATTTTCTCTTGACCAACGTCATCCGCGATTTCTCGACCCTGAAACGAGTTACCTGGAGTTTGCTTCTCGCCGGTAGCTTGATGGGCGGGCTCACTCTCTATCAAAGAGCGACACATACCGAGGAAAAAATTTACGGCGGCCTCGCCCAGATGGGCGTGGACATTACCTTGAGTGAAAACGGGCAGGAACGTTCGCTGCGGCCCGTCGCTTCGGCCGAAGAAAACGGGCAAACAAGAGGCCAGTTGCGAGCGGCAGGTCCCATCGGCGAGCCGAATCGGTATGCACAGATTCTGCTGGTTCTTCTCCCGTTAGCTGCTCTGACATTTCGCATGGAGCGCTCCCGCAGGCTGCAAGCACTCGGCTTGGCTACGGGCGCCCTCATCCTCGGCGGTCTCCTGCTGACATTCTCGCGATCCGCTATTCTCGCGGGATGCGTGTTGTTCGCCATGATGGCGTACCTGCGATTGCTAAAACCTCGCCAAGTTCTTGTGTCCGGGTTCGGCCTGGGCGTGGTGACCCTAGCTTTTGCCCCAGGGGTGGTTGGCAGGCTGGCAACTCTGGAGAATTTGAAGAGCCTGGTGCTCCATACGGACTACACTTACCGGGCGCCGGACAGTTCCGCGGTCCACCGCTATGTATTGAATTCCGCGACGTGGCATGTGTTCCTGGATCACCCGATCCTCGGCGTTGGCCCAGGGCACTTTGCCGAATATTACGCGATACCCTATTCCAATCGCGTTGGCTTGATCGAAACAAGAAAAAAGTATCGAGGCCATAACCTTTATCTGGAAACGCTGGCGGAAACGGGTGTCATCGGCTTTGTCTCGTTGCTAGCCATTCCGTTCGTCGTCATGCGCGAGCTCTGGAAAGAACACCGCTCGTTGGAACAAACCCATCCGGAACTCCGAAACTGGGCGGGGGCGTTCTTTCTCTGCCTTTGTGGCTACGCCATAACGGCTATCTTTGACCATTTATCCTACCAGAGGTACTTCTGGCTGCTGGTGGCAGTCTGCAGCGCCGCAGCTCGGATTGTGCGTTCCGAGCGCAACGCGCAGGACGTGAAAGGATCCTTTTCGTTTCAAGGAGTTTGAACTCCTGATGTGGCAGAGTTGGAGTAAGCCGCCACTCCACTGAGGAGGTTCGCCATGACTATATGCGGAGTGAGTGATAAAAAGGGCGGCGTCGCCGGTCGGGTAAGGTTCTCTGTATGGCTGCTAAGTCTGGGAGCGGCCACGGGTTGGCTTACGGGTTGCGGAGGAGGCCAGGCGTCCGAACCCGTTACCTTGGTTTCCATCACCGTGACCCCGGCCAACGCTTCCCTTCAAGCGCCAGCGAGTCAGCAGTTTACCGCCACTGGCGCCTTCAGCGACGCTTCGACAAAGGACATCACCAAGTCTGTGAGTTGGACATCTTCGGACACCAGCAAGGCGACCATTCAGAATTCGGGACTCGCGACCGTTGTCGCGGCCGGTTCGGTAACCATTGCAGCCGCATCCGATGGCAAAACCGGAACGGCAACGCTCGCGATCACCGCGCCCACTCTGACTTCAGTTGACGTAAGCCCCCTCAATCCCACGATCGCTGCCAATGGAACGCAACAATTCTTTGCCAATGCCAGATACAGCGACAACTCCCTCCAAGATGTCACGCAAAATGCGACCTGGACATCTTCAGATCCGAATGTCGCCACGGTTCAGAGTACGGGCCAGCAGAACCCCGGCCTGGCCATGGGCGTAGCGGCTGGGACGGCGACGATCACAGCCGCTTTCAATGGCACGAGCAGCTCAACCTCCCTCACGGTAACCATTCCAGCCGGCAACGGCACCAAGATACCCTTGATGGACATGACACCGTCAGAAAACTATTTGACTTTCCAGGGAGGGCTATACGAAAACAGCAGCGGCACAGCCTCCCCGGATCATGACAGGGCAGGCTTAGCAGCGGCCGCCACGATTCAACCCCTGGATATAAACGGGAACCCAAGTGCGTCGGGCAAGATTGTCTTCGTCGCAGTTGGCAGGTCCACCACTGTGGACGAGTTTGCGGCCTTCATGAACCAAGCCGCGGCCAATTCTGGCGTCAATCACGCCACGCTGGTAATTGCGAACGGAGCACTCAGCGGAGCCATGCCCTGTGTTTGGACCGTGGCTAGCGGACTGCCGCCGTGCGACCCGAGCCTGGGGAACCAGTATGATCGCGTTCGGGATTCAGTCCTCGCTCCACTAGGGCTCACTGAAAAGCAGATACAAGCTGCCTGGATCGAAGAATACAACGCTGACCCGGCCGGTGACGGCTTCCAATCCTTGTGCGATCCCACGGTCGCCGGGTGCTCGAACAGCGCGAGCCAAACAGAGGCATTGCGCTACGAGCAGCAGTTGGGAGGCGCCTTACGAGCTGCCAAGACGCGCTGGCCAAACTTGCAACAGGCTTTTCACTCCAGCCGCATTTATGGCGGATATGCGACCACAAACCATAGCTCTGAGCCATATCCGTACGAGTATGGCTTTTCCGTGAAATGGCTGATCCAAGCGCAGATTCTCCAAATCCGCGGCGGCGGAACGTCCATCGATCCCACAGCCGGCGATTTGAATTACCAAGTTGGCGCGGTTCCTTGGACGGCGTGGGGTCCTTACACCTGGGCCAACGGTGACACACCGCGCTCAGATGGCTTGGTCTGGTGCAACGGGCAAGCCGGCTCGCCGTGCAACGGCGAAGTGGACTTCCAGACCGATGGCACGCATCCAAATCCTCAAGGCGACACTAAGGTGGCGAATCTGTTGATGAACTTCTTCCTGAATTCTCCTTACACCCCCTGGTTCCGGCCATGAGTTTCCACACCCATGACATCGGGCAGCAGTGCACGAACTCAGTGAATGATGGAGTCGGTGTTTGCCTCGGAAGTTGCAATTTCCCGAATCGAGCAAAGACCTCCAGTGAACCGGGTCACGCGTAGCCTGAAAGGCTTCTGGGCAACGCGCCTACCATAGTTTGTTTCACAAAAAGGTAAAAGGAGTCTAGCCATGAAGAGAAACATTAGAAATGTCGAAATGCACGTGCTCGCCGCTAGAGTTACGGCGGCTCGCCATTCACGGTGGAGTCGGCGGCGTTGCCTACTATCACCTCGTTCTCGCCGGCGAGCTTCACCGTGGTATCGGACACGCAGATCACGGCGACGGTGCCGGGCGGAGCGCTAACCGGCTGGATCAGCATGAAGACGGCTGACGGCACCGCCTGGAGCAGCAGCAACTTCGCCGCGACCTCGGCGGGCGCGCCCACGATCAGCAGCTTCTCGCCCGCCAGCGGGTCGGCGGGCTGGACGGTGACGCTGACAGGGACGAATTTCACCGGCACGACGGGAGTGAGCATCAACGGTACGGCTGCCACCACGTTCTGGGCCACCTCGGACACCCAACTCAAAGTAAGCGTGCCGAGCGGGGCGACGAGCGGACCAATCGCAGTGACCAACACAGCAGGGACAACCACGAGCGCGAGCAACCTCACAGTGAATTAAAGGGCGAGCGAGGCAGGGACCCGTATTTCTCCTGAGGCCCTTTTTTCAATCTCCGAGCTAAAACCTGAAACGACGATCCTCTTGCTGAGAATCCTGGCATACCATCGAGTCGCTGAATTACGGGACACACCTACGGTAGATTCCCGGAGCGTCAGTGCGACGCCTGCGGTTTTTACTCGGCAGATGCAGCATCTGGCGCGTCATTATCATGTCATCGGTATGCCCCAACTCTTGAACAGCATTGAGAGCGGGGCGTCCCTTCCCAAGCGAGCCGTGCTGATTACTTTTGATGACGCTTATGCCGACTTCGCCGAAATCGCGTGGCCAATTCTGAAGCGATTGGGGCTGCCCGCGACCATGTTCGTTCCAACCGCTTATCCAGACCATCCCGAAGTGCCCTTTTCGTGGGACAAGCTGTATCAGGCGTTCAAAGCTACTGCTCGAACAGAATTGTGCGGAACGCCGCTTGGCCATTTGCCGCTCCGCGACTTTGAAGAGAAGCGGCGCGGCCTACGCAAAGTCCAAGGCTGCTGCACCACCATCCCACACGATGAGGCGATGAGACTGGTTGATTCGGTGTGTGCTGAACTCGTGGAAGGACAGGAATATTCAGGGAGCGTCTTGACCTGGGACCAACTCCGCAAACTGACAAAAGAAGGACTTACGCTGGGATCACACACACGAACACATCCCATCATGACCCAAGTGACGGCAGACACTATGCGCGAGGAGGTCAAGGGATCTCAAGAAGATCTCAAAAGAGAAATGGGAACTGCTCTGCCAATCTTTTGCTATCCCAACGGGAATCATAACAACACGGTCGTTTCGGTTGTGAGAGACGAGGGTATCCGGCTAGCTTTTACAACACTCAGCGGAGAAAACAAGTCGGAATCGCTGGACCTCCTGCGGTTGCGACGCGTCGTTATCACTCCCCGAACATCGATTGCTGTTTTCTATGCCCGCCTCTTCCGGATAGGCGCCTACCTCGATGCCTGGCGCCATGGAAGCTTGAAAAAGAATCCAATTGCAACGTGGTCCAAGCATCGAGCCAGCGTCGTCTAGGCCCGCACTAGACTCCACTATTAAGCATGAAAAGAGTTCTGAATACGCTCTTAGGAAACTGCTGACGACTAACCGGGAGGGTCCGGAATTTCCGCATAGATACTCACATCCGTTGGACTAACGACAAATGAATAGCCAGCCCCTAACATCTGGGACGCTCATGTTTGACGGCGGAATCGGGACGACGATCTCGCCGTCGGACGCCCCATTGAAAAGGCCGGACTCGCAGTCAAGGTTAGACAGGGTCCTGATATTGGATGGAAACACCAGAAGCGCGCTCGCGGCAACGCGGTCTCTGGGAATGAAAGGAGTGCATGTCGTAGTCGCTGACGAGAACAAAAGAACCTTGGCGGGCGCCTCGCGATACTGCAGCGAGAGGTTTACCTACCCGTCCCCAACCGGCGACCTGGAAGGCTTCCTGGCGACCGTTAAGAGGGAATGCTCCCGGCGCGAGATCGGGGTGATCCTGCCCATGACGGATATTAGTACCTCGACGGTGTTGAGACATCGCGAAGAATTTGAACCTTTGCGAGTGCCGTTCGCGGAACTTAAAGCTTTTGAAGCGTTGACTGACAAATGGAGGCTGTTCCAACTCGCGCAACAGCTCAATCTATCGATGCCAAAAACGCAGTTCGTGAGGGACATCAACTCACTCGGCGATGTCTTTCAAGCGCTGAAGTTCCCCGTAGTCCTGAAACCCCACCGTTCCATGATCTCGTCCAACGGACGCTGGATTGCAACCTCCGTACGGTACGCCCGCTCGGTCGAGGAGCTAAAAGCGATTGCGGCGCGATATGAGTACTTTAGCCGGCACCCTTTCATGATCCAAGAATATATCTCGGGCCAAGCCGAGGGAGTATTTGTTCTGTGCGATCAGGGCAAACCGATTGTTTTTTTCGCGCACCGGCGCTTGCGAGAAAGACCACCAACTGGCGGAGTCAGCGTTCTGAGTGAAAGCATCGAGCCGAATCCGGAAGCGCAGAGGATAGCGCGCACCATACTCGAACACGTTGGATGGCACGGCGTGGCCATGGTCGAGTTCAAGGTTTCCGCTGAGGGAACTCCGTACCTCATGGAAGTGAATGGGCGCTTTTGGGGATCGCTGCAATTAGCAATCGACGCGGGCGCAGACTTTCCTTGGCTCCTCTATCAATCGGCGATTGGAACAGATTTAGACAAGGTAAAACCATACAGCACCGGAGTCAAATGCCGATGGCTGCTGGGTGATTTGGTCAGCCTTTGGAAGGTATTAATCAGCAACGGATCAGGTCCCCACCCGTTACCTTTCGGGAAGGTCCAATCGATTCTGCAGTTTTTGAATTTCTTCGAAAAAGCCTCGCGATGTGAAGTAAACCGCTGGGACGACCTTAGGCCTTTTTGGTTGGAAATGACCCAGTACGCCAGGGAATTGGGATCCAGCTTTGTAAAGCGCATCGTTCGACCCCGCATTTAAGTCTAGGACCTTTTTCGATCAAGCAATCTAAATATGTGAGCAATTTCCGTCTTCGAGCAGGCCTCATTCCACAAGGCTCCATCGCTGACAGCCACACATCTGGAGAAGCTACTCCTATGACAACTTCGACGGTCACAAAATCCGTGCCTTTCCACGTTCCCTCGATTGGAGAAGAGGCGATCCGCGCCGTGACAGAAGCCTTAGAGAGCGGGTGGATCACAACAGGGCCCAAGACGAAGTGCTTTGAAGAATCATTCGCCCGTTTTATTGGCGTGCGGCACGCTCTCGCCGTGAGTTCCTGCACGGCGGCGCTACATCTTTCTCTCGATGCGGCGGGCCTCAGCGAGGGCGATGAAGTATTGATCCCCACGCTGACCTTTGCGGCGACGGGGGAAGTGGTGACGTACCTCAAGGCAAAGCCGGTGCTGGTAGATGTCGACCCTGTCCATTTCAATTTGAACGTGGAAGATGCCAGGCGAAAAATCACAGCAAAAACCAAGGCCGTCATTCCGGTGCACTTTGGCGGCCATCCGTGCCCCATGCATGCCATAGGCGAATTCGCCGTGGCGAATAGCTTGACGGTCATCGAAGATGCGGCTCACGCGATCCCCGCAAAGTTCCGAGGCCAAAATATCGGAACGCTGAGTCCCCTGACGGCATTCAGCTTTTATGCCACGAAGACGCTGACAACCGGCGAAGGCGGAATGGTGACGACAAACGATGACGCGCTGGCAAATCGCGTCGCCCTCATGCGGCTGCACGGAATGAGCCGCGACGCCTGGAAGCGATACACGGCGGAAGGAACGTGGCGATACGACATTACGGAGGCCGGGTACAAATACAACCTGACCGATCCGCAAGCCGCTCTGGGGCTGGTGCAACTCGCCAGGTGCGAGGAGATGTGGCGGCGGCGGGTGGAAATCGCGGAGGAATATGACAAAGCTCTGAACTCACTGGAGGCGTATCGCACGCCTCAGGTGGCACAGGACGTACAACACGCCTGGCACCTGTATGTGGTCCTCGTCGAACGGTCTGCTCTTCGCATTCATCGTGACCAAGTGATTGAAGAGCTACGCCAGCGTGGAATCGGGACGTCGGTTCACTTCATTCCGCTGCACTTGCACCCGTATTACCAAAGAGTTTGGGGATATCGAGGGGGCGAATTCCCCGTCGCGGAAGATTATTTTGACCGGTGCATTTCGTTGCCTATTTATCCCGGCATGACCAATGAAGATGTGCAGTATGTGATTGAAGCCTTGCGCGATATTTCCAAACAGTTTCGCAGATAGCTAAACGCAGGCCCGGCGGGACTTACGCCCAACGTCACGCCAAAAACAAACACAGGACAAATGGAGGTTACAAGCCATGAGCAGAGTTCCACAACTTCGCCGGGGCTGCGCGCAGAGTCGCGGCGCAAGCGGCTTGCCGGCCACCCGCGCGGGAGAAACCAAGAACCGCGTAAGCCCAGAAAACTTGGGGGCGAGAAGTGGGTTCTACGTGCGTTTTGGCAAGAGGATATTTGACTCCGCCGGAGCCGCCGCGGTGTTGGTGATCGCAGCTCCTTTTCTCCTCCTTTGCGCACTTGCGGTGCGACTAGAGTCTCGAGGTCCAATCTTCTTCCGGCAATGGCGAGTCGGCCAGAACGGCAAACCTTTCCAGGTCATCAAATTTCGGAGCATGGTTCGTGGAGCGGACAAACAGGGACTGAAAATCACAGCCTCGGGCGACCCGCGAATCACCAAGATGGGTAGACTTCTTCGACGAAGCAAAATGGATGAACTTCCGCAACTATTCAACGTACTTCGAGGCGAAATGAGCCTTGTAGGACCGCGCCCGGAAGTGCCGGAGTACACGGCGAAATACAGTCTCGCCGAAAGGAAAGTTCTGGAGGTGAAACCCGGAATCACCGGACCCGCCTCCCTGGCTCACATTGACGAGGAGCAGCTTCTCGCTGGCCGGTCGGACAAAGAGCATTTCTACGTCAGCACGATCATGCGGCGCAAACTGCAGATCGATCTGGCGTACTGCCGGAACGTAGGCTTTGGCGAAGACGTGAAGAACCTATTGTTGACCGCGGGAGCCTTGTTTATGCCGGGAAATTTTCGCGCGAAGAGCATGGAGACCGCCCCGGAAGGCATCGAGTAGACGGATAAGCAAGCGCGAAGGTCCCCGCAAAGGGCTTCGCACGGGGCTGATGCGTGAGCATGCTACTTCGAAGGAGAAGAAGGCGATGTGGAATGCAATGCGAACGACGTTTCAGAGTATCAAGTGGCGGAACGTGGCTCCTCGAATCGTCGCGGATTTCGCGGTGATCCACTGCGCCATGCTGGTTGCGTTCGGCATTTCGATGGCCTATCAGACGCGGGCGGACGATTTGTCGAGCGTGTCGAATCTGGCAAACACTTTTCGGCACTATTACCTTTCGCAATTTTTGTTTTTGTCGCTCCTGTTCCCGGCGGCCTTCTTTGCGAACGGACTTTACACACACGTGCGTTACTATCCGACCAAGGCGAAGCTGGAACGATTTACCCTGGTGGTTTTCCTGTCGCTGACGGTTTTTCTCACCGCGAATTATCTGGTGATCCAGTATAGGAATCCGATCGGCCGGAGCGTCTCGCTCACGTTCGGAGTGGTAGCTCTGTTGGGATTAGTGGGAACCCGAGTGGGCAAAGAATGGTTCATCGGGGGCGAGCGAATCGAGAGAAGAAAGAGCTCGCGAGCGCCTAAAGACGGCTTGGTGCTGGTGATCGGCGGGGCCGGGTACATCGGGTGCTGTCTCGTCAGGCGCTTACTCGAGCAGGGCAAGCGCGTTCGCGTATTGGATACTGCGGTGTACGGGTTGGAACCAATTCAAGATCTTTTGAATCACCCCAACCTGGATTACGTGTATGGCGACTGCCGGAATATTCAGGATGTTGTGAAAGCAATCCGTCACGTGTCGCGGATTGTTCATTTGGCGGCAATCGTCGGCGACCCGGCCTGCGAGCTCGATCAAAAGACGGCGATTGAAATTAATTACGCCGCGACACGGATGCTCATCGAGGTCGCAAAGGGTTGTGGAGTCGAGCGTCTCTTGTTCGCGTCAAGTTGCAGCGTCTACGGCGCTACCGATGAATTCATGGACGAACACTCGAAGGTGCAGCCAGTTTCCTTGTATGGAGAAACGAAAGTGTCTTCCGAACAGGTACTGCTGGAAAGCGCCAGTTCGGGCTTTCATCCCGTGATCATGCGGTTTGCCACGGTCTTCGGCCTTTCGAACCGGCCACGGTTCGACCTGGTTGTGAACCTTCTTTCCGCGAAGGCGATGCAGGACGGCCGAATCACCATTTACAATGGTCAACAGTGGCGGCCGTTCATTCACGTCAGGGACCTCGCCGAGGCGATCCTGCTGCTTCTCAACGCACCTCTGAGCGCCGTGGACAGGGAAATCTTCAATGTGGGTGACAACCACTTGAACCATACGCTCGCCGAGGTCGCCGAAGTTATCCAGCGTGTGTTTCCGGGGGCCTGCGTCGAACATCGCGAGAATGCGGACCGGCGCAATTATCGTGTTGACTTTACGAAGATTGAGAAACGGATCGGATTCCACTGCAAGTACGGGCTGGAAGATGGTGTTCGAGAGGTCAAAGCCGCGATCGATTCCAACGAAATTGAGGATTACCGGAACATTCGCTTCAGCAACATCGGGTTTCTCCGTGAAATAGGAACGCCCGAGAACAAGAGCGAATTCGACGCCGCGGTAATGGCGGCCCTTGGGACCGAGCAAAGTCGCGCAGGTACCGCGGGGAAAATGAGCCAGCAATATTTCCAAGTAAAGACAACCCCAGCTTTGCCAAGTTAGATTCCGTTGCAGAGGTCTGTATGTTTTCCGTGGCACTTATTGGCCCCGATGGAGCAGGAAAGTCGACGATCACCCAGGCACTCGTCGAGACATCGCCGTTCGCCTTCAAGGCCATTTACATGGGGGACAACATCGACGCTTGTAACTTCTCTTTGCCTACTTCCCGGCTCGTCCAGTATTGCCGAAAGCGCCGCCAACGTGGAAACACTGAAAGAACAGCGGGAGGCGAGCCTCCTGTGGGGAACGGCAACCGGAAACCGTCACGTGGACAAATGCTTTGGTCCGCGTGCCGACTCGTCAATTTCTTGGCCGAAGAGTGGTACCGGCAGCTATTGTCCTGGAGCTACCAGGCGCGTGGATACATCGTTTTGTATGACCGACATTTCCTTTTTGACTTTTGTCTGGATGGAGTCGACAGCGATGTGTGGCCTCTCGAAAAGCGCCTGCACCGCTGGTTCCTGACATGGCTCTACCCCGCGCCCAATTTGGTGGTTTATCTGGACGCACCCGCAGCGATCCTCTTCGCCCGCAAGGGAGAAAAGACTCCCGCGGAACTTGAACATCGGCGACAAGCGTTCCTTCGCCAAGGAACACGAGTCCGGAACTTTGTGCGAGTGGATGCGATGCAGCCACTCGAGAAGGTTTGTGCCGAGATCTGCAGACTCATTTCTGAATACTCCGGCCGCCCCAGTACAGCAGACGCCTTTGCCGACTTGTAAGCATCGTTGGGTCGCTTAACTGCACCGACTAACTATGACAATTCCCTGGCCTTCGGCGCCTTGACCAAAGTTCTCCCACAGTTCCAAATGCGCGGTCCTTATGTCTTCAATTCACTTCGCGATCAATTCACCGCTCGCCTGAAAGCCGAGCAGTTACAAGCTGAGGAACGTTCAATGAAAAGCCAAAGCGACCTTGTGCGCTCAGTCTTCCAGACAGCTGAGTGGCATCTCAAGGCAGCGTACAACATCCGGATTCGAAGAGAAACGGTACAAGCATTTCTCAAATACGAATCCTTTACGCGAATCTTGGACATCGGATGCGGTGATGGATCACTCTCGCTGCCTTTGCTCACTGCCGAGCGTTATCTCACGCTGCTTGATTTTTCCGAGACCATGCTTTCGTTGGTGCGATCGCGAATTCCGAATGAACTGGCCGACCATGTTGAATTGCTCAATCAAAATGTACTTTCCGCGACCTTGAGGCCGCACAGCTACGACTTGATTCTCTGTGTCGGCGTAATCGCGCATGTGGAGTCGCCTAATGCCCTTCTCGAAAAGATCATCTCTTGGCTGAAACCGGGAGGGAGCCTGATCCTGCAGAATACAGAGGCAGATCATGTCCTGACCAGCGTCGCACGCTTCTTGGAAAGGATACGCTCCGTTCTCCGTCCGAAGATATACGACCGAAACCAGCTTCGAAGCTCTGAACTTCTTGGCGCTCTTACTCGTAAGAACTTTGATTTACAAGCAGCGTTTAGCTATGGCTTGCCGTTGTTGGGGATGCGACGAATCGCTAGCCAAGAGACGCTGTATCGGGTGGTCCGACTCGCTTACGGCGCCTATCCGGATGCACGACTGCCGTCATGCGGTAATGAATGTCTTTATTTTCTCAAGGCTAGGCCTTAATCCCAAAAAATGGATGCCGCGAGCCGGGATGCGAGAGGGTTCTCTTCTGCCTTCGCCGTTTTGCAGGCCGATGCGCTGCGTCCTAGGTTTTATGAGCAGGTAACGATGATGTTTCGCGGTCAAGCACGTCAGCTATGGGCGCGTACACTTACGAGCTGCGGTGCAGTGCCTAGTACGATGGCTTGCGCGGTGGAGCCCCACGCAATTGAGCTGGGAACAATTGAGCTTCCAGAACAAAAGCGGCCCATCCGGGTTCTTGCCGTCACCCCGCTGCCTAGCTCCAAGTCCTCGATGATCTACGTCACCAGACAGGTGGCGTCTCTCGAGGCCGTGGGAGTCACCTGCCAGACCTTCAGCGTTGCCTCGCGCACGTCTCCATGGGTGGTCCTAGGCGAGTGGCGCAGATTGCGCAGAGAGATTCGGAAATTCCAACCTGAGCTAGTGCATGCGCACTACGGAACGGTGACAGCATTCTTGGCCGTTCTGAGTACAACCCTCCCAGTCGTAGTCACGTATCGAGGAAGCGATTTGAACCCAAATCGCGGGCGGGGATGGCTGCGCGAGGTTGTCGGCGTGCTGCTTTCACAAATTGCTGCACTACGAGCGGCACGAATCATCTGCGTGAGCAAGCAGCTAAAGAACAAACTTTGGTGGCGACGAAACCTCGCCAGCATCATCCCCACGGGAGTGGACATGACTCTCTTCTATCCTCACGACTTGCAGGAAGCGCGCCGGGAGCTTGGATGGGGGCTGAGCGAGCGCGTGGTGTTCTTCAACGCAAGCGATCCCCTTTGCAAGCGTTTGGATTTAGCCAAGGCGGCCGTTCAATTTGCAGAGTCTTTGTGCGGAAGAATCCGGTTTGCGGTCCTGAATGGCAATGTTCCTCCCAATCTCATTCCGCTAATGATGAGCGCCGCTGATTGTCTATTACTGACGAGCGACTGGGAAGGTTCTCCTAACGTGGTCAAAGAGGCGCTTGCTTGCAATCTTCCTGTGGTTTCTGTGGATGTGGGGGATGTCCGGGAACGATTGGACGGAGTCTGGCCATCGCTGATTGTTCCGCGGGATGCCCGCGAAATCGGCAAAGCAATTTGCGAGATTCTGGGGCGGGGCCAGAGGTCTAATGGCCGCGAGTCAGAAAAGGATTTGTCAAGCGAAGCCGTCTCGGCGCGAATTGTCTCGGTCTACAGAGCGCTTCAAATCGATGGTCTAAAGTCTGACTCTGCAGTCTTGGAGACGACCAAATCACCGTCCTCCTTACGAGCCTGAGTTTGAGGAGTGAAGAACTGCTTCACTCACCTCAACTCACGTTGCTGATATCTATTTTTACAGAGCGGCTGGCAGCCGATGCCTATGCCAATTGGCCGGTCCGAGAAGCGTGCGCCGATAGAAATGACTGTGACGCTCACTCGCGTGAGCAAAAGGTCATTCACGGAAAAGACTATCACAGAGAACGTGAGCTCCCATGGCGTGCGCGCCGTTACAAAAAAGATATGGGAGGCTGGGGCTGGCTTGCTGATTTGCTTTGCTGGCAAGGACATCCCGGATCAGGCCCGCGTTGTTTATTGTCAACGCCTGACAAACAAGAGGTTTGCTGTGGGACTTGCATTATATGTGAAGGAGCAGAAATCGGACGACTGATCCTCGCAACTGCACTGCGTTTCACTTTTTTGATCTGGTGCCTACTGCACCATGCGAGCGCTGTGAGCCAGACCTGACCGGAACAATGGAGGCCGCGACATCCCTATGAAAATCGTCATCCACACGCAGTATTTTCCGCCGGAGATTGGAGCAGCTCCGAACAGGCTAAGCGCTTTAGCTCACGGCCTGGCGGATGCCGGCCACCAAGTTACGGTGCTCACAGCGATGCCCAATTATCCGATGGGCCGCTATTTTCCGGGCTATTCAGGATTGGTCCGGCGCGAAAATCACAATGGCCATGGTGTCATTCGCACATTTATTTACCCGACTCAAAACGCGGGAATGATAAAGCGGCTCCTGTGCTACTTTTCGTTCGTTTTCTCTTCCGTGGCGCTGGGAGGCCATTTTTTAGATGAGCCGGATTACATCCTCACAGAAAGTCCGCCCCTC
>QHYL01000583.1 GCA_003224105.1 Acidobacteriota bacterium
GGCTTTCAGCCACAAGGCGCGCTCTTGGCCGAAACCGATTTGCACATGGGCGGGCACTCTGGTGCTTCAATCACGCCGGTTCGCAAGCGCATGCTCGAAGAAGTTGGACGCATTCCCGGAGTTATTTCTGTCGGAATCATCGATGAGACGCCACTGGGCACCGGCGGAAGTAGCACTATGATCTATCGTATGGGAACAACCGATTTCCGGGGGTCCAACAGCGCCTTCGGCGCAAAGTATTTCTCCATCTCGCCCGGCTACCTGGAGGCGGCTGGAACGCGCCTGCTGACCGGGCGTGATTTCACTTGGCACGACGATGCCAAGGCGCCTAGAGTTGCCATCATCAACCAGACCTTCGCGCACGCCATGTTTGGTAATACATCCGCGCTGGGACGTCAGTTCATGATGGGAGACAAGGTCCCTTATGAGGTTGTCGGCGTCGTCGAAAACGGGAAGTACGATTCACTCACCGAAACACCTTGGGCCGCAATGTTCTTTCCTCTCGAACAGAATCCCGACAGTGATACGTCCCTGATTGTCCGTTCGCCGTTGCCGCCGAGCGAAATCGTACCCGAGGTCCGCCGGGCGCTCGCCCAAATTGATCCCAGCTTGCCGTTTGTATTTCATACTTGGCCGGACGCATTGGCATTTGTTCAATTTCCCGCGCGTGCGGCCACGGCCACTCTTGGCGTGATGGGACTGCTTGCCGCCATGCTCGCTGTCACCGGAGTCTTCGGAATGGCCATGTATTCCGTCTCGAAACGAATGAGAGAGTTTGGAATCCGCGTGGCAGTAGGGGCCCAGCCGGTCCAGCTTATGCGGTCCGCCCTGAGCCGTCCTTTAATTTTGCTGCTTTCGGGTTCCGCGGCTGGTTTGCTCCTGGGAGCGATGGCCAGCCAATTGCTCGCGCAGATCGTTTATCAAGCCACGCCGCGCGATCCACTGGTACTGGCGGGAGTAGTGATCTCCATGGCCCTGCTGGGTCTCCTGGCCACCTGGATTCCGGCGCAGTGCGCCTTGCGCGTTCATCCCGCGCGATTGCTCCGGGAGGAGTAGTAACTGCGTCGGAGCCAATTGCCTTCCTATGCCAGCGCAAAGGTTGGCAAGTGTTAAATTCCTCTCAGAGCCGCTCGTGAAGCGACTCACTCGCAAAACCTAACTGGACCCACCACCGGCTTGTTGTGTGGCCCTTAAGGCCACAGAACGGGATGAGGAAGCCGAGGCAGATTCGGAAACGTCCGTGTCCTGCTTGGCCGAGGCCGTGGTGGCGCGGTAACGCACAATCAGCAGCGTAAGATCATCGGCCTGGCGCGCGCCTCGCGTAAAATTTTCCACGGCTTCGAGCACGCATTTCTGCAGGTTTTCGAGCGGGCACTCCACTTGCCCGGTCAAAACTTGCTTCAACCGCGGCACGCCAAACAGCTCATCGTCGGGATCCATCGCTTCCGTTACGCCATCCGTGAAAAGCACCAGCGTGTCGCCCGGCTCGAGTTTGAGGCACGCTGCCGTGTATTGCGCCTCAGGCACCAGTCCTACGGGAAACGAACCTTCTGTGAACGCTTCTTCAGCCGCGCCGCGGCGGATGAGAAATGGCGAGGGATGCCCGGCATTGATGAATTCCAGGTGGCCGTCATTATCGAGCAGGCCGAAAAACACGGTAGCGTAGCGGCCCACTTCGGTGTGATTGCAAAGGAAACGATTCACGTGATTGAAGACGCGCGCCGGGTCTGTGCCCAACGTCATCCCGGAAAGCGCGCCCTGGAGCATGGTGGTAACAATCGCTGCACCGAGCCCCTTGCCGGAAACGTCGGCGATGACAAACGCAGTGCGCCCGTCGCCCAATGAAAAAACGTCGAAATAGTCGCCGCCCACGGACAGGCAGGGGAAATTCACGCCGGTTACGGCGAACTCGGGCGTGTTGGGAAAATCGCGGGGCAGCAGCGCTTGCTGAATATCCCGCGCAATGTTGATTTCCTGTTCGAGGCGCTGGCGCTCGCGTTCACGCTCGATCAGGCGCGCGTTGTGAAGAGTCGTGGAGGCGTCCCCGGCCAGGACGTCCAGAATCTGCCGGTCGAGCTTGGAGAATGCCGCGGGCCGGCGGGAGTCCAGGTACAGGACGCCAAGAGATTCCCCACGCTTGATGTTGACCATGGATTCCTGGGTGTTGGCGCGCGCCATGGCCCACAGCGGAAGGACCACGACGGCGCGCAGCCGCTGCGCCACAATGCTCTGCGCCGCCTGCAGATCCATCTCCGCCTGCGCCAGATCCTCGGTGATGACGGGAGCCTCTTGCCGGAGCGCCAGTTGGATGGCGGTCTGGCTTGGTGTGACGCTCTCTGGAGGAAGCCGAAGGCCGCCGCTGCGGCGCGCCAGTTTCACTTTGAGCATGCCCGTGGCGTCCGGTTCGAGTAGCAATCCACGGTCGGCGTCCGTGATGGAAAGCGCTTGATCCAGCATGTGGGCCAGCACTTCGTCCAGCGGGAGCTGAGAATGCAACAGCGCTGAAGCTTTCAGCAGCTCATTCAGCTTGCGCAATCCGCCGCTCGGCTCGGAGCTGGTGATGTGCTCCATCTGCGTGAGCAAATGCGGGATGGAGGCTTCGTCCGAGCCGCTGGAGAACCGGAAAAGGATTTCGTAGGAGTCCTCGAGGCCGAAGGTGATGACATCGCCGTTCTGCAGCTCGCGGCTCTCCACTTTTTCGCCGTTGATGTAAAGCCCGCGGCGCTGGCCGCGATCCTCGATGTAAAAACGGTTGGCTTCGATGACGATGGCGGCGCAATTGCGGGAAATGCGGCGGTCGGAAAGCTGCAGGTGGTTGCCGGTTTCCGCGCCCCGGCCGATCAGGAAAGGCGTTTGCGTCACTCGAACGTAGCGGCGTGCGCCGTCCGGAGAGACGACTTCGAGAACGGTATCCTCGCCTGGGAGAACGGTTTCCGACACGGGTGATTTCCAGTCCCGGCATTGTAGCACGCGCAAAGAGACAAGGCAGAAAGCAGAAGGCAGAACGGGCGAATTGTGGAATTGCCCCACCCCTGGGGGGTCTCGTATGTGTGGCAAACAAAGGACTTGCGGGGGGAGGTTTTTGGAAGTGTGGCAATGATTGGAGTTACGGGCGATTTCCCGGAAGTGTGGCAAAGAAAGGGGTTAGAGGTGTTCTGAAGAAAGGCAGTGTTTTGCATGGGAGCGATGG
>QHYL01000387.1 GCA_003224105.1 Acidobacteriota bacterium
GTCCTGAGCGGCGAGCTGCAGGTCGAGCTGAATCCGCAGGGCACGCTCAGCGAGCGCTTGCGCGCGGGTGGCGCGGGCATTCCCGCGTTCTACACGCCCACCGGCTACGGCACCATGGTCGCCGAAGGAAAAGAGACCCGCGAATTCGATGGCCGCATGTACGTGATGGAGCGCGGGCTGCGCGGCGATTTTGCGTTCATCAGGGCGTGGAAGGGCGACCGCTGGGGCAATCTCATCTATCGCAAGACCGCGCGCAACTTCAATCCCATGATGGCTACCGCCGCCGATTACGTCATCGCCGAAGTCGAAGAACTCTTCGATCCGGGCCAGCTCCCTCCGGACCAGATTCACACGCCCGGCATTTTCGTGGACGCCATCTTTCAGGGCCCCAAATACGAAAAGCGCATCGAGCGCCGCACGGTGAGGAAAGTGTGATCGATGAAGTTTGGAAGCTGGTGCACGACATTGAGACTGGAGCAGTAAGGTTGAGTTGTGACTACCAGCCCCAAAATGTCTATGCAGGGAATGTGTTATACACAGCCTCGAATGGTTGGAAGCTCGTTGTATTCAACGACTGCAATGAATGGGATTACTTCGACAGCTTCGTCGCTCCGGATGGGCGACAGCTGGATTACGCGGAGATGCCGGAAGAAATGCAGCGATATTCACCCGGCGACGAGGTGGCGTGGAGAGCTTATGGAATCCCAGGCTATAGGAAGGATCGAAATGAGAAATGGCCGGTAGCGAAAGAGACTTAGGCGACGGAGTAAGAGTGCCACTTAGCGAAGAACAAAAACGGGAACGCATTGCACGGCGCATCGCGCTGGAACTGCGCGACGGCTACTACGTCAATCTTGGCATTGGCATGCCGACGCTCGTCGCCAACTACGTTCCCAAAGGCATGGACGTGATTCTGCAATCCGAAAACGGCATGCTTGGCGTCGGCCCCTATCCGCTGGAGTCGGAAGTTGATCCCGACCTCATCAATGCGGGCAAAGAAACCGTCACCGAACTTCCCGGCACCGCGTATTTTTCCTCCGCTGATTCGTTTGCCATGATTCGCGGCGGCCACGTGGACCTCACCGTTCTCGGCGCGCTGCAAGTGGACGAAAAAGGCACTCTCGCCAACTGGGCCATTCCCGGCAAAATGCTCAAGGGCATGGGCGGCGCCATGGACCTCGTTGCCGGAGCCAAGCGCGTTTTCATCGCCATGGAGCACGCCACGCGCGACAGCAAGCCGAAAATCCTTAAAAAATGCACACTGCCGCTCACCGGAGTGGAAGTCGTCGACCACATCGTCACCGAACTGGCGGTCATCGACGTCACGCCGCAGGGCCTGCTCCTCCGCGAACTTGCTCCCGACGCCACCCTCGAACAAGTGCAATCCCTCACCGAGCCGAAACTTCTTCTTCCCTCCGGCGGCCCCAAACCCATGCCGGTCTGAGGATGCCGACCATGAAAGCAAAAAAAGCAAAGCGAGTTCCGCCAGCCAAGAGCAAATCGCGCGCCATGCGCGAGCGGCCAAAGATGCCGCCGATTTCAGAAGAGATGAAGCAGTGGTCGGCGATGCTGAAAACGGAAGTGAGCGGCTGGCCGCAGCTCTCCACGAAGCCCATGTTCGGCATGATGGGCTTGTATCGGGGCAAGAAAATCTTCGGCGGGCTGCCCGTGACACGGGGATTCGATACTCCCAACTCCGTCATTTTCCGGTTTGATCCGATCCCTTCCGCTTTGGAAGAGCGCGCATCGAAGGACAAACGCATCTCCCCGGGGAAACGCTGGTTTTCGTTCGATGTGCGCTCCACGGAAGATTTGCGCGACGCCCTCTGGTGGCTGAACCAGGCGTACGAGAAAACGAAATGAACACCATAGCGAAAGCACCGGTCTCCAATCACGAGTCAGCAGTCACTTTTTCCATACGACTGAAATCAAGTCGCGCGAGTTTGCGTTAAGCTAAAGGAGATAAACGGAAAACAGCCCATGGACCCGCACTCCATCGTGATCGTCAGCCTGCACACGCCCAAGGAAAAAGTGTGGGGCGAATTGCTGAACATCAACCCCTCCGGCGTCACGCTGCGCGCCATTGACCTGAATTCGTTCGACCATTTCATCCGCCAGATGAATGAACCCGACGGCGAACGCATGGGATTTCCCACGGTGTTCTTCCCCATGCACCGCGTGGAGCGCGTCGCTCTGGACGAGCCTTCCGGTTCCATCCCTTCGATGAACGAGCTTTTCGCGCGCAAGCTTGGCCGCTCGCTTCTGGAATATCTTGGCGAATTTGCCTGAACGGATGGTGCGCGCCTCATCGAATTCGTTGAAGCGCTTTGCGGAACCTATTTTCGGAATGCTTTCCGCGCTCGCCGAGTTGCCTGAAAAGAGCCGCTGAATTACTCTATTCCTAATCACAATGAAGGGCCGCATCTGGACCGTACCCAACCAAATCACGTTTCTCCGGCTCGGCTTCCTGCCGTTCTTCCTGATTTTCATGTCCTACGAAAAGTACAAGTGGGCTTTGCTGATTTTGGTGATTGCCGGTTTTTCCGACGGCATCGACGGGCTGATCGCGCGGAAATTCAACCAGCGGTCTTCTCTCGGCGCCTATCTCGATCCCATTGCGGACAAACTTCTGCTCTCGTCGTCGTTCATTGTTCTGGCTTTCAAAAAGCAATTTGCCTGGTGGTTGACCATCCTGGTCTTGAGCCGCGACCTGCTCATTCTTACGGTGGCGGTGGTGATTATTCTGGCCTCCGGCTACCGTCCGTTTCCACCAAGCATTTACGGCAAATTCACGACGTTTTCCCAGATCGTGCTGGTTTTTGCCGTGGTGCTGGGCGCGGCGTATCCCGCGCTTCACCTCGCGTTGCTGATTCGTCTTCTCGTATACAGTGTGTCGGCGCTGTGCGTCATTTCCGGAGTGCACTACTCGTTCACCGTGGCGCGCCGGCTCAATGCTCCCGCGCCACCCGAAGGAACAAGCTGACTTTCAATAAGCAGGCGCGGAACTGCGTTCAAAATGGATTTCAGGGATCTGGAATATTTGCGATTTGATCAGCGGCCCGGAAGCGGATCGCGATAGTGCAGAAACATGAGAACGAAACTCGCAATGACTACGATCCCCGCGAGCCATCCGAGGAGATCGGCAGTGCGGGACTCCTTCACATTCATGGGTTTCCGGTCGACAAATATTTTTCCCAGCAGGAAGCCTGCCGCCAACCCTCCGCCATGAGCCATATTGTCCATGGCCATGAAACCAGAGAAGCCCAGGACGAACAGAATGGCAACGGAAGTAATAAGACGCGACCTCAATTCGCGCATGTAGCTTCCCCCGCGCTTCGAAGTGAGGGCAAGCGTCGCTCCCACCAGGCCAAGCAATGCGCCGCTCGCTCCCAGGGAGAAGTGACCCGTGACGGCGCTCAATAAGAAACCGAAGACGCCGGTCGCGGCATAGAGAAATAGATAGCGCGCCGATCCATAGAGCTCTTCCAGCGCCGGGCCGAATTGCATCAGCGCCATCATGTTAAAACCGATGTGGACAAGACCGGCATGAAGAAACATCGCCGTGACCAGGCGCCACCATTCATGCCGATAGAAAATGAGAAAAGGGTAGAGCATGCCGAGACGGACTTGAGGCTCACCGACGAGTCCCCACAAAATGGTCAGGCCTCCTCCCTCGCCAATGGCCGCGAAGGAAAGCCAGCTCACGCCTAGCATCACGATATTGGCAATCAGCAGAACCGTGGTGACAGGGGCTTCGTTATCGCCAAAGACTCCGGAAAGCTGTTTGCTGAGGGCGGCGAGAGAAAAGCGCAGGCTGGCGCCGCATTCGTGGCAGCGAGTCGTGTTGATCCCCACGAGCGAGCCGCAGACGGGGCAAAGTTTCGGGCGCGGTTGCTGCTCGCCGCCGCCAAAGAATCCTCGCAGCGCGTTTTTCCAGCGTTCCATTCGCCACTGCCAACGGTAGGGTAGGGGCAACCGTCCTCCTTGCGGCCAACTGAAGGCGTTCCTATAATACAGAAAACGCGCAGAATGTCGCGGAATGAAGGCAAGGGGTAGCCAATGGGGCGGTTCGAGGAATTCGGAAGGCGCATCGACAACGAAGTCGCCCGGCTGAAAAGCATGAGAAACTTCGAAGATTTCGGGAAACGCGTGGACGAGGAGCTGTCGCGCATCAAGACATTTTTGAAGGAAGATGTTGCGCCGGAAACGGAAAAGCGCACAGCGGAGTTCTTGCGCGAAGTGTCCGAGAAGCTTGGCGAAGCGGCGAGCTGGATCGAAGAGCGCAACGCCGCGCGCAATTCGCAGAAGCCGGCCGGCTCCTCCAAATCCTAAACACGAGCAGGCTTTGAAAAAGCCAACCACAAGACCTCGCAAAGCGCGGAAGGCGAGCGGCCGGCGAAGCCGCTCTCCTGAAGCGCGGCGCGTGCGGGCGATTCTCTATTTTGGCTCTACAAGCTTGTTTTTGCTGGCGTTGATTGGCTCGGGGTGCGCGGGACGCAAACCGATTGCGAGCCGGTCACCGACGTTGCCTACGGCCACGCCGCCGGGCACGGCGGAATCCGCGAAGCGCTCAACGGATGTGCCGGAAACGCCTGCGAATCGCCCAGTAGGGACGCCCAAGCGCGACCGGCCGATGGCGGCGCCCGCTCCGGCCGGGTACAGCGAAGAAGGAAACGCGTCGTGGTACGGCGAACCGTTCAACGGGCGGCGGGCTTCAAACGGCGAAATTTACGATATGTATAAACTGACGGCGGCGCACCGCACGCTGCCGTTCGATACCATGGTGCGGGTGACGAACCTGAACAACGGAAAAAGCACTGCAGTGCGCATCACCGACCGCGGGCCGTTTGTGGAGAACCGCATCATCGATCTTTCGCTGGCGGCGGCTAGGGAGATCGACCTGGTGGGGCCGGGAGTCGCGCTGGTGCGCGTGGAAGTGCTGAGCAGCAACGTGGATCCAACGGCCGGATTCTTCACGGTGCAAGTGGGTGCGTTCAAGGACCGCGGAAATGCTGAGCGGCTGCGCGACCGGCTGAACGCTTCGTACTCGCCGATTTTCATCCAGCAGTATGATGCGCCTGAGGGAACTTTCTACCGGGTGCGCGTGGGCAAAGTTTCCGGAGAAGACGCCGCGCAGCAATTCAGCGAGCAACTACGCTCGCGTGAAGGCTTTATGCCTTTCGTGGTTCGCCTGGACGAATAGTTCCCAAGCCCCTCTCACGAAAGCGCGATTCGCACGTCTAAGCTTGCAACGCCGAGAACAGGCTCTTTCTCTTATTCCCTCCGACAAGAAAGGAAGTGACCATGCGCAATTTCCTCTTGGGCCTGCTCCTGGGAATCATTTTCCCCCCTGCCATTCTCGCGTCATTGAGCCTTATGGGGCGCCTTCCGATCAATGCGAGGGAGGAGCCTGCAAATTGGGAGAAGAAATTGCTTCAAGCCGCCGTTGCCCGATCCGTGGCACACCAGGCGCCGGTGCTGAAAAATCCTTATCCGGTAACCGATGGAAACTTGCTTGCCGGGCTGAAAGAGTTTCACGACGATTGCGACGGGTGCCACGGAACGGGTGAAAAGAAGAGCATCTGGGGAACTTCCGACTTTTATCCGCGCGTGCCGCAATTTGGGTTTGATCCTCCGCGTTTGCCGGACTGGCAAATCTACTGGGTGCTGAAGAATGGTATTCGGTACAGCGGCATGGGCGGCAACGATCCGGGCATTTCCGAGGAGCATGCCTGGAAGCTTGCCATGTTTTTGAGCCGCTTGGATTCTCTGCCACCTGCGGTGGAGGCGGAATGGCGTAGACGACCGAAATAATTTCGCACTTCCACACACTTCTTGCCGTCAGAACGCGGCAAAACCAGCGGCAGGTCTTTGGCTTTTCCTTATACTGGTTTCTCGCTATGCTTGCGTTGCGAGGAGCAAGTGATGGATGCCAACTGCCTGTTTTGCAAGATCGGAGCGAAGCAAATCCCCTCAAAAATCGTATATGAGGATCCCGACCTGTTCGCCTTTGAAGACATCAGCCCACAGGCGCCCACGCACATCCTGATTTGCCCGCGAAAGCATTTCGAATCGCTGACGGAAGCAGGAGCCACGGATCAAGCCGTGCTGGGAAAGCTGCAACTGGTGGCGGCACAGCTTGCGCGCGAGCGCAAACTCCTCGCAGGCTACCGGACGGTGTTAAACAACGGCGAAGGCGCGGGGCAGTCGGTATTTCATCTGCATCTGCATCTGCTGGGCGGGCGACAGTTTCGCTGGCCGCCGGGTTAAGGGAGTTTGCCGCTTACCGTTTGCAGTTTGCCGTTCTTAGCTCTTGGTTTTTGATATTTGGGTTTTAGCCTCTTCTTGCAAACCCGCCAACGAAATGAGCCTTAGAGCGCGGTGAGGTTCGGCTTGCTCATGGTTGCGCTGACATCGAAACCAAGTCCTGATTGATTATTCTCTGATACTTTGTAACAATGTATGTACCTCCGATTAGGCAAAGCCACAATGACCACCACTGCGAAAGCTCAACTGAAAGTTGCCGACGAAGTTTGGATCGCCGCTGCTCTTCTTCATAGGGAACACCCGGAAGCCGCTGATTTTTCCATTGAAGAGATAGTGGAACGAGTTCGCAAAGAAGGCCTTCACGAAACGATGCGGCCCGGAATCTACGTGCATGTCGTACAGCATTGTGTGGCCAACCGACCTCCGAATCCGGGGCGCTACCGGATGCTATTTGAAACGGCCGCGGGCAGACGCCGGCTCTTCCGAAAAGGTGATCCATCTCATCCGGACCGGGAAGGGGCAAAGGTAACGCCTCGTGCTGAAGAACTCCCAAGAAAGCACGCCGAACTTCTGGGTTGGTACGAGAAATGGTGTGATGAGGCGAATCGCAGCCGCGTCGAAGACGATCCTTTGTTGAAACTGAAGGGCCTGGGGGCTCATCTGTGGGCGGACGAGACTCCTGATGAATACGTCGAGCGGTTGCGCGAGGGCTGGGAATGAGCCGCGTCTTTTGGGACACCAATCTATATATTTACCTGATCGAAGGCCGAAGTGCGTTGGCGGGAAAGGTCGAGGCTTTGCGGAAAAAAATGCGAGACCGCGGCGACGAACTGCTTACTTCGACGCTTACCCTTGGAGAGGCGCTGGTCAAACCTCTTGCCCAGGGCGATTATGGACTAGCGGCCGCTTTTCAGAAAGGTATTGCGGCCTCGTCGGCGCTCATTGCCTTTGATGATAAGGCGGCGTGGACGTATGCACGGCTTCGCAGGGATCGCTCGCTACGCGCGCCCGACGCGATACAACTTGCGTGCGCGGCGACGGCGAGCGTGGATCTCTTCATTACAAACGACACGAGATTGCACTCCAAGCAAGTTGCTGGGATTCAGTTCATCGTGCCGCTAGATCGCGTCCCTTTCTAGCATTCTTCAGGAGCCAGCGGACTTAGTGGACGCCGAAATATTCGACGTGGACGGAGCGGCCCAAGCGCGCGTTGAAGAGCAAGTACCAGCCCGGGTGATGGTCGTCGTCGTAGACGTAAACTTGATCGCGTTCCCACTGCCAGTCGCGGCAGCGGCCCGCATCGTAAGAGGCCACGACCCAATCGGAATTATCGTGCAAAAAGATGTGCCGGGTGCGGGGATCGAAGCGGCGCGCGACGTAGACTTCCCTCAGGTGTTCGTAGCGGCCGTGAGGATAGGCCCGGCCGGGGCGGATGCGATCATGATCGGCATCCCAGTCGCGATGGTCGTCGCGGTCGTGCTTGTCCCAACCCTTGTGCTTGCCGTTGTCGTGGCGATCGTCGTCATCACGGTCGCCGTGTTTGTCCCCTTTATGCTTGCCATTGTCATGACGCTCGTCGCGGTCGCGGCGGTCGTCGCGATCCTGAGGGGGCGCGGCGAGCGCGAGGGTGCCGGTCAGGGCCATGAAAACCATTCCTGCAAAGAATTTGCGCATGAGTGTTCTCTCCGAAAGTGCGAAACCGGACCGGCATTACGTTGCTTGATTGTCTGGATGATTCCGGACCGGCGTTTCGCAGGACGATTAGTTATCCTCCCTATGTTTAACACACTTTCCGGGAAATGGTTTCCCAAGGTGCTTATTCAGTATGCGGCAAACGCATTTTAGGGCAAGCCGCGCAACCTCTTGCGACCAGAGGAAAGTCTCTAATCCTTTTTCGGCAAGCCTTATAATCCCCTGCACTTGGAGGTTTCCTTGCTAAAGAAAGTGATGATTTGTGTGGCATTCACCGCGATGGTTTCGGTGTGCGCACCGGCGCTGGTTGAGGCTCAGCAAAATCCGCAGGAAAAAGAGCAAATCCTGTGGCAGAAATTGGCAGCCACGCTCAATGACGTGGACGGCAAGCTCGACGGCGTGCTTGCGGTGGCGGTTCTGGATCTTTCCACTGGACAGAAATACCTGCTGCACGCCGATGAAGTGATGCCGACGGCGAGCTCGATCAAGATCGCGATCCTCGCGGAGCTTTACCGGCAGGCGCAGCAAGGCAAAGTCAAGCTCACCGATTTTTACACGCTGCAGCAGTCGGACATGGTGGGGGGAAGCGGAATCACCAGTGTGCTGACGCCCGGAATGACAAAGCTGACGCTCCGTGACGTTGCCGGGCTGATGATTTCGGTGAGCGACAATTCGGCGACCAACGTGATTATTGACCGCGTCGGGATGGAAAATGTGAATGCGCTGCTTGATTCGCTGGGGCTGACACATACGCGCCTGCGGCGGAAGATGATGGACATCAAAGCGGCTGCGGAAGGCCGCGAAAATGTGGCCACGCCGCGCGAAATGATGCTGTTGCTGGAAAACCTCTATCGCGGCAAAGTTTTGAACAAGCCGATGACCGAGGACTTTTTCAATCTGCTGAGCGTGCACAAGGAGAGCTACATCCCCAGAAATCTGCCCGAAGATGTGAGAGTGGCGAACAAGCCGGGCGAACTGGAAGGTGTGCGCAACGATTCAGGGATTGTCTTCACAGGCAAACGGCCCTATGTCATCAGCGTGATGACGACCTATTTGCGGCGGGAACGAGACGGAGGCGAAGCGATTACCAAAATTTCGGATGCGGCTTACCAAATGTTCGATCGCTTAAGCCGCGCGTCGGAGCTAGGGCGCGTAGTCTCGCCACACGACACGGGGAATCCCTGAGCAAAAGCTTTCCCTGGATACTGCGCCAAACTGGCACAGGGCCGCAGCCTTATGGCGCGACAACGTCTTTCAGTTTGGTTTTGACTTGGACGGCGGCCAGACTGGAAGCGTCCCAGCCGCCGCCTAGAGCCTTGATGAGCAAAACGCTGGTGACCAAGCGCTGGCCGCGAATCGCGGCTAGCTGCTGCTCGTTGTTCAAAAGAGTTTGCTGCGCGGTGACGACGTCGAGGTAGTTGACGAGGCCCCCGGTGTAGCGATCCGTGGAGATATTCAGCGTGCGCCGCGCCGCGTCCACAGCCTGCTCCTGCGAATGGAAAGCCTGGTCGAGAACCATCAGACCGGTCACGTCATCCTGCACTTCTCCAAAAGCGCTGAGAACGGTGTTGCGATAGGAGGCGACGCTGGCGTCGTAACCCGCTTTCGCGAATTGCGTTTGCGCGCGGCGCGAGCCGCCGGTAAAGATGGCCTCTGCCGCGTTGGCTCCGACGGCCCAGAAAGTGCTTTGAACATTCAAAAGCTTTGCGATGTCCGCGCCCTGCCATCCGCCATTCGCAAAGAGATTCAGCGTGGGGAAGTAGGCGGCGCGAGCTACGCCGATTTGCGCGTTGGCGGCAGCCATCTGGCGCTCGGCCTCGCCGATATCTGGCCGGCGCTCGAGAAGATCTGAGGGCAGCCCCGCATCGAGCGCGGGAGGTTCGGCGTTCAATTCTTTTGGCGCGAGATGGAAATCCGGAGCGGGTTTTCCGAGCAGAACGGCAATTGCGTCCTCGAACTGCTTTCTTTGCTGCTGAAGCAAGATGGCTTGCGTCCGCGTCGTGTTGAGGAGCGTTTCTTCCTGCGCGACATCGAGGCCGGAGGCGACGCCACCCTTGTGGCGGGAGTCCACCAGTTGCAGGCCCTTTTGCAGCGTCTCGACAGTACGGTTCAAAATGCCTAGTTCCGTGTCGAGTTGGCGGGCGGTGAAGTAATCGCCCGCAAGTTCCGAAGTGATAACCAGCCTTACATTTTCCAGATCCGCGGCGCTGGCCTGGTAGGCAGCCTGTGCAGCTTCGATGCTGCGGCGGCGCCGGCCAAACAGGTCGACTTCATATCCGGCGGTGAACGGCAAGGTGAAGCTGTTCTGGGTTAATGCGGAGGTGACGGGGAAGGAGCCGCCGGCAGGGCGGTTTCCTGAGAGGCGCTGGCGCTCTGCCTGTGGCGCCGTTGCGAGCGCCGGGAACTGCGTTGCAATCTGCACGGCGGCTGAGGCGCGAGCCTGCTCCAAGCGAGCAGAGGCAATTTTGATGGTTTGGTTGGCGTCGAGAGTTTGCTTTTCAAGAGCGTTTAGTTCTTCGTCGTGAAAAACGCTCCACCATTCGCCTTTAGGCACGCCATCTTTCGGAGCGCCCTCGCGCCAAGGTTCAGAGACGTCCCACTTGGCGGGCACGGGAGCCGATGCGCGCTGATATTTTGGCCCGACCGTACAGCCGGCGGCCAAAACAAAGACAGCAATGCTATTCAGGACCGCAATGTTCTTCAGACTTCGCATTATTGTTTGTTGGAAGCCGGCGCGGGCGCCTGCGGCTGGCCGGGAGTGGCGGCAGGCTCGGCATTCATGGCGATTTCTTTCACGCGAACTTCCTGGCCTTCATCGAGGGAATCCGCGGGATTCACGACGATCCAGTCAGAGCCTTGCAGGCCCTGCAAAACTTCGAGCGACGTGCCGTAATCGCGGCCGATGGTAAGAGGGCGCAGATGAACCTTGTGATTTGCATCCACGACCAGGGCGCGAAGCCCTTCGGAGCGGAACAAGAGAGCGTTGACAGGAACGGCCATGCGCGCGGTGGTTACCTTCACCTGCAGATGCACCTGCGCGTATCCGCCGGGAAGAAGCGCGCTGTTATGGTTGGGCACGTCCACTTCGGTGAGCAAGGTGCGTGTGGCGGGATCAATGGCTTCGGCGGTGCGCACGACTTTGCCTTCAAATGGCTGGCCGGGATACTGCGTAAGCTCGAGATAGGCGCCGAGCCCTGTGCGGACCGAGGGCGCCGAGGTTTCTGGAACGTTCAAGTACACGCGGATGGGGTCGGTCTGCGCCAGGAAAAAGAGCTGCTGCGACGAGCCTCCATTGCCGGCATTGATCAGCGTGCCGATGTCTACGTTGCGCCGCGTGATAACTCCGCTGAAGGGCGCGTAAATGTGCTTGAAGGATTCCAACTCCTCCAGGCGGCGGACGTTGGCCTCGGAAGATTGCACAATCGCTCGCTTGGCCTCCCAGTCGCCTGTGGCGTTGTCAACTTCTTGTTTGCTCACGCCGTCGGTCTTAATGAGTTCGGCGTAGCGCGTCGCGGTGATTTCGGAAAGATGGGCGTTTGCTTTTGCCGTGTTGAGATCGGCGCGGGCCTGGGAGAGTTGCTGGTCCACTTCCGGTGTGTCGATGTCCGCGAGCAAAGCGCCCTTCTGGACGCGGCTGCCGATGTCGTGATACCACTTCTGCAAATACCCGCTGGTGCGCGCGTAAATGGGGGATTCCACATAGGCCTGCAGGGTTCCGGGGAGGACAAGGTCTTCCTGCGCCGCTTCCGCGGTCGGATGAATGACGGCGACCGTGGGAATCGCAAGGGTTTCCGTTTCCTTGGCCAGGGCCTGATACTGCGCGCGGCGTTGGAACAACGTGAATCCGCCAAGGACGACCAGCAGAATCACAAAGAAGAAAAGGAAGGTGAAAATCCGCCTGCCTTTGCTGTACTGCGTCTCCTGATGTTCAGAATCCATCGAAACACCGCCTCCCATCATGGGCCAAACGACCCCTGACTTCCATACCGAAGAATTTCAAGGCGCGACCGGCTCCGGTGGTGGCTCGTGCCCAGGCCTCCGCTCGCGCCGCCCGTGAATCATCGAGAAAACGCAAGGGACGAAGAAGAGCGTCGCGAAAGTCGCAAAGAGGAGTCCGCCAATCACGGCGCGTCCCAGCGGCGCGTTTTGCTCCCCTCCTTCTCCCAAACCGAGAGCCATGGGCAGCATGCCGATCATCATAGCCAGCGCGGTCATTAGCACCGGACGGATGCGTACAAAACCTGCCTCGAGAGCCGCTTCCCGCGCGCCCTTGCCTTCCTCCATCTGTTCGCGCGCGAAGGAAACCATAAGGATGCTGTTGGCCGTGGCCACGCCCATGCACATAATCGCACCGGTAAGTGAGGGGACGTTCAGCGTGGTATGTGTGAGCAGCAGTATCCAGCAAATGCCGGCCAAAGCGCCCGGCAAAGCCGTAATGATGATAAAAGGATCCAGCCAGGACTGAAAATTGACGACGATAAGCAGGTAGGCGAGAACGATCGCGCCGAGCAGTCCAAAGCCCAGGCCCTCGAACGAATTCTTCATCGTTTGCACCTGGCCGCGAACCAGGATGTGGCTCCCCGCCGGCAAGCCATTTTTCTCAATGGCCGCAACGCGCTGCAGCACCTGGTCTGCGACGCTTCCGAGGTCACGGCCATCCACGGCCGCATATACGTTAATCATGGGCACGCTGGTGTAGTGAGAGACCTCCGCGGGGCGCGTCGTCGTGTGCGTCTGGACCAGATTTCCGAGAATTTGCGGCGCGGCGCCGGGAGCGCTTCCGCTGATAGGCGTGTTTTGCAGCGCCTGGTAAGAATCCACGCGGTATTGGGGCTCCTGCACGGCGACGGAGTATTCCACGCCATTCTTGGGGTCCAGCCAGAATGCCGGAGACGTCTGGAAACTCGAACTCAGGGAAACGAGGACGTTTTGCGCGACGTCGCGCGACTGCATGCCCAGAGACTGGGCCCGTGCGCGATCTATCTCCATAAACAGCGTGGGATCGTCAAATGCCTGGTGAACGTGGACGTCCACAGCGCCAGGAATATGACGCATCTGGGCGGCAAGTTTTTCGCCGACGAGATAATTCTCCCTCTGGTTGATCCCGGTAATTTCCACATCAATGGGCGCCGGCGTTCCGAAATTCAAAATTTGCGTGACGATGTCTGCCGGCTGGAAGAAGAACTGCACGCCAGGAAACTCCTTCGGGAGCCTCTGGCGCAGGTCGTTGATATACCCGGCAGTGGACTTGCCACGTTCTGCTTTCAACTGAACGAGAATTTCCGCATCGGATGTTCCGATGGTGCCGGCATTGCTGTAAGACAGATTGATGCCGCTGTAAGGAACGCCGATATTGTCGAGAAGAGTGGTGATCTCTTCCTTTGGAATGGTTTCGCGAATGGCGCTATTCACCTGATCCGCAAGGCGCGCGGTTTCTTCGATGCGCAGGCCGGTGCGTGCGCGCAAGTGCAGGCGGATCTGCCCGGCGTCCACTTTAGGAAAGAAATCGCGGCCGAGCACAAAAACAAGCAAGACGGAAAAGATGCAGAATCCCAGAAATGCGGCCGTGAAAAGACGAGGAAAGTGCAGCGCCGTGTGCAGCGCGCTCTGGTAGGCTTCACGGAATTGCTCGAATTTCCTTTCGAACCCTTGCTGATACCGGCGGAAGAAGCCCACCCTCTCCCCAACGTGCTCTTCCGCGTGATACTCATCCTCGGCGGTCAGGAGATACATTGCAAGAGTCGGAACGATGGTTCGCGACCACATGTAGGAAGCCAACATCGCAAAACTCACGGCCTCTGCCAACGGCACGAACAGATACCTTGCGACGCCCGAAAGAAAAAACATGGGAATGAAGACGATGCAAATGCAGAGCGTGGAGACGAACGCGGGCACGGCAATCTGTTGCGCGCCGTCGAGAATGGCTTGCACGGTGTCCTTGCCCATGGCCAGGTTGCGATTGATGTTCTCGATTTCCACCGTGGCATCATCCACGAGGATGCCGACAGCAAGCGCGAGGCCTCCAAGAGTCATGATGTTGATGGTCTCGCCCAGGGCGCTGAGGCAGAGCACGCTTACCAGGATGGATAGCGGAATTGAAACGGCAATGATGAGCGTGCTCTTCCAGTTGCCCAGGAAAAGCAGGATCATGATGGCCGTCAGGCACGCCGCGATGAGCGCTTCGCGCAGCACGCCTTGAATGGAGGCCCGGACGTAAAGCGACTGGTCGAAGAACAAGTTGACCCGCAGATCTCTGGGAAAAGCCCCTTTGTTGTACTCCAGCATGTTCTTGACGCGGTCCACGATGTCAATGGTCGAGGCGCCGCCGGTTTTGTAAATGCTCATGAGCACGCCACGCTGGCCGTTGGCGAGAACGATATTTGTCTGAGGAGAGAAGCCGTCGCGGACGTGCGCCACGTCCTTCATGTAGATGGTGGCGCCGTTGATGGTTTTGACCGGCAAGTCGTTGAGTTCCTGAATGGTTTGCGGGCTCCCGTTCATCTCGACGTTGTATTCGAGCGGGCCGAGCTTGGCCGTGCCTGTGGGAAGAATCAGGTTTTGCGCATTCACCGCGCTGACGATGTCCACGGCAGAGAGGCCTTTGGACTGCAACGAGGGGGCGTCAATGTCCACGCTGATGACGCGCTGCTTTCCGCCGTACGGAAAAGGCGTGGCAGCGCCAGGGATGGTGGCAAGTTGCGTGCGGATAAAATAGTTGCCGAAATCGAAGAGCTGCTGCTCGCTCATGGTGTTGCTGGTGAGCCCAATTTGAATGACGGGCACCGTCGAGGCGGAATAGATGATCACCAGGGGCGGCGTCGTTCCCGGAGGCAGGAACCGCAAGAAGGTTTGCGAGATGGCAGCGGTTTGCGCCAGAGCGGTTTGGATGTTCGCGTGGGGCTGAAAAAAGACCTTGATGACGGCAATGCCGTTTAGCGATTGCGACTCAATATGCTCGACGTCGTTCACCAGCGTGGTCAGGCCGCGCTCGACGTTGGAAGTGATGCGTTGCTCCATCTCTTGGGGTTGCAGGCCGGCATAGTTCCACACCAGGCTGATGACCGGGATGTTGATTTCCGGGAAAATGTCCGTGGGAGTGCGCATCAACGCTACGGGCGTCAGCAAAATGATGACGAGCGCCATCACCACGAACGTGTATGGCCTGCGCAGCGCTAATCGGACAATCCACATAAAGTTCTGTCTCTAACTGTAAATATTGACCATGTTGCCGTCTGAACTCCCGTTTACGGGGACGGCCCTTCCGGGTACGGATTGACATTAGATTCGCCGGACCGATTGTTCGGGTACGTTTCCTTTGTTAATGCGGTGTATAAGAAAAACGCATCCCGTGGCCCCCAAGCGTCATTCCACTTTCCGTTCTATGCCGGGTAAAAATCCTACAAGAATACGCACCAAATTCTTGCATCCTCAGGCGATTAGACTGCATGCAGGGCAGGCCGCACCATCGATTCGATGCGGCTATTCTGACCTAGGGCACATGGAGAGCCACATCCAATTTGGAACAGGAATCCGGAAATGATTTTGGGGACCCAAAAGAGGGAGATGCTGCCGCGAAGAGTTATTTATGGGTCATGGTGAAGACACCGTCCCAAGTTGAAGACGGTTCTTCAAAAAGATAGTCCTGGCAGCGTTTCCAGTAAGCGCGCGAAGGACCGTCGTCGGGCCACTGGTCGAGGATTTTTTGGAACGCATCTTGTGCGGCTTGCCATTCGCGCTGGCAGTAGAGTGCGCGGGCGTTTTTGAAGAGCTCGAGTCGCGTACGGACTTCTTCCGGAGCGCCATAGTCAGAATTTTCGCCTGCGCGGCCGATGAGTTCGCAAATCGTGACCGGCTGGAGCTTGCCTTTGACGCGAATCAAATCCAACTCGCGGAAAACGAAGCCGCTGTCTTTGGCTTCCTCATAGGTGGATTCATTCACAATGATGTGCGTGCCGTAGTCCTTGTTGAGCCCTTCTAGGCGGGAGGAGAGGTTCACCGTGTCACCGAGTGCCGTGTAGCCACGGCGTAGCGCCGAGCCCATGTTGCCGACGCTGGCCACTCCTGTATTTAGCCCGATGCCTATGTCGAGATGCGGCTTGCCTTCGGCTTCCCATTGTTTTTGCATCTCGCGGACTCGGTCCATCATCCTCAGCGCCGTTTTGCAGGCTTTTGCGGCGTGGCCGGGTTCCTCGTATGGCGCGCCCCAGAAAGCCATCACTGCGTCGCCAATGTACTTGTCGAGCGTGCCGTGATTGTCGAAAACGAGGCTGGTCATGTCCGAAAGATATTGGTTCAGGAAAAGGGCCAATTCCTGCGCGTCGAGTTTTTCGGAGATGGTGGTGAAGCCCCGAATGTCGCTGAACATAACCGTGATTTCAGTCTTCTTCGGCTCTACAAGTTGTGGATTGACGAGCAGACGCCGGATGACTTCCGGGCTGAGATACTGGCCGAAGGCCGAGCGGACGCGGCGCTTTTCTTTTTCCTCAAACAGTGAACGGTAGAGCGAAACGAGCAGAACGTTGGCAGCGAGTGTCAACGCCGGCACGGTGAGGTTCAGCCACCAACCGTGGAGAAAAGCCCAGTAGTCCAAGGCAACTAACGGCGCGCACAAGAAGGCGCCAAACCACATCCAGCGCGGCGAGACCAGCGCCATCCAGATGCCCAATGGAAACCCGAATACGAGAATGAGCAAAACGTCAGTAAGCGTCTGTTTCGCGCCCCGAATCAGGAAGGATTGGTGCAGGATGTTGTCAATCACATTGGCGTGAATTTCCACTCCTGGGTAGTCGAGACCGCCGTAAGGAGTAGTGCGAAGATCGCCGATGCCGGTTGCCGTGGCTCCGATCAGCACGATTGTTCCCTTGAAAGTCTCTGCCCGGAATTTCTTCACAAGGACGTCAGCGAGGGAATAGTGGGGATACGTGTAGCCCGGCCCGTGATAATTGATCACCACGCGTCCCAGATCATCGGTTCGAATTTGCGCGGCCTGCCCGAACAGAATGCGATAGGCGCCAACGGGACCAAATTCCAGTACAACTTGCTCATTGGGCAGCCGGAAATACGAGCGCACGGCCTGCACATCGAGTGACGCGTAGATGTCCCAATCGTTGAAGTCTTTCGAACGGCCATAAGGAATAAGAAGATTCGATTGCCGGACCACCCCATCCACGTCGGGGTACACATTGAAGAAACCAGTTGAGGATGCCTCTTCACTCAAAGAACTAGTGAGCACCTCAAGGTTCGCTTCCGCGCCTTTCGGAAGAAGATTGTCTGGAGCGAACTTTTCCATCAAGCCGATGCGATCTTGCTTGCCGGTTTCGGGATGAAGCGGACGGACGCTGGGGAAAGAGTAGAACGCGATCTGATTGGCATATGCATCCAGGGTCTTGTCGTCGATGCCGCGAAGGTCTGCTTCCGTGTGAAGGAAGAAGTTTCCCAGCACCACGGCGCCGAAGCTCTGAATGGCGGCTGCGAATTGCTGGTCGGCATCGTAGGATGCAGCCAGCTTCTGCAATTCCATGGAGAAGGCTGCGTCTATGGGCTCTCCGCGCTTTCCTCGCGCTTCCAGCTCAGCCCACAGCGCCTGTATTGGCGCTGAACTTTGGTCCGGCTTGCTGAACGTGACGTCAAATGCCGCGACTTTCGCGCCATCCTCATGAAGGATATCGAGCATTTTGGCGAAGTAAGTCCGCGAAAAAGGCCACCTGCCGAGCACCTCTTGGGAATGCTGATCGATATCCACAATTACAATTCTGGGATCCACCGGCGTGATGTCGCGCGGACGATAGCGGAAGCGCGTATCCAGCGAAGCGAACTCCAGGCGCTGGATAAAATTGAAAATGGGAGTGGAGCGCTCGCCCACAAACGTGAAGTAGTAGAGGCTGAGAGCGAGCAACGTGACAAGAACGCTGATGACGAACGAAACCCGGTGCCGCCACCACGACTGGAGGAGTTCGTAGAGGCCAAATAAGCCCCGCCTTTGCCAAAACCCTGCTGACGGAGCTGCCATCGCGTTCGAACGCTACTCGCGAAAAATGAAATTCAGCTTCACGCCGGACACTTCAATCAAATCGCCGTCGTTCAATCTCGTCGGACCGGAGATGGGCCTGCCATTCACCGTGGGCACTTTGTCGCCGGGGCCCAAATAGTAGCCGTCGTCGCGCTGGTTGATTTGCACGGCCATTTGTGGCTTGAACCAGCCCCTCAGTTTGATCGTGGCCATTGCCGACTTTCCCACGACCGTCAGCTTGTTGGTGAGAATGTATTCCTTTTGGTCCGTATTTCCTCCGAGCACCATTAACGTCGCAACTTTCACACGCGTGGAGGCGAATTGCATGGATTCCCCCATGGCCGCGGCCTGCTGGAGCATCTGGCGGCGCTCCTTGGTGTCCAGCACCATCGTTTCGTTAATGCGCGGAGCGGCCGCCTTTCGCCCAGCCTGCCATGGCACGGGCGCGTCGCCACTGGTGTCCACCTTGATGATGTGCTTGCCGATGTGGATTTTATCTCCGTCGTGCAGCGTTGCGCGCTCGACACGCAGATCGTTGACGAAGGTTCCGTTGAGGCTGTTCAGATCTTCAATGACCATTCGCCCGCCCTCGAAAAAAATCTTGGCGTGGTAACTGGAGACGGCCAGGTTGTCCACGGACAAATCATTGTCCGGCGCGCGCCCGACGGTCACCGGGCGGCTTCCCACCGGCACTTCTCTTACGAGTTTGCTGTCAAACATGAGGCTGAGTTTCGGCATTTTTACTTCCCTCCAGCATTGCCATTGTTGCCTAGGTTCTTGAGCGCCTTGCGGCGCAACCACGAAAACCATCCGTTGGAATCCTTGAGCATCCGCGCAATGACCACGGTGATGTTGTCCGGGCCGCCGCGGTCATTGGCGATGCCCACCAGTTCCTCGGCTCCGCGCATCGGGTCCGTTTCCGCCTGCAGCACGCCGGCAATTTCCGGCTCCGTAACCACGCGCGTCAATCCGTCGGAACAAAGCATTAGAACGTCCCGGGGGAAGAGACCGTGCTCCTCGGCATCCACTTCGATTTCCGGCTGCGCCCCCAAGGCGCGCAACAGCACGCTTTGCATATCGCTTTCTTCGGCTTCGGCGGCCGTTATCACGCCTTGCCGCACTTGTTCCGCCACCAGCGAGTGGTCGCGCGTCAGTTGCAGCAAAGAGCCGGCGCGCAGCAGATAGGCCCGGCTGTCGCCCACGTGCGCGATGCTCAGTTTCGAACGATCAATCCATGCGGCCGTCAGCGTCGCTCCCATGCCGCGTTGTTCCGGATGCTCTTCCGCGGATTTGCAAATCGTCTTGTTGGCTAAATACAGTGCCGTCGAAAGCCGTTTCGTCCTGGCGCTCCAGCCGGGCTGCACTTGCCCTAAAACCTTGGCTGCGGGATTCGCCTCCTCGTCGAGACAGTGTTTCACGACTGTTTCCACCGCCAAGGCGCTGGCAATTTCACCGTGCGCCTCTCCGCCCATTCCGTCTGCCAGCACAAAAAGGTTCAGCGGCGTGATAATCCGGAAGCAGTCTTCGTTGTTCGTCCGCACGCGACCGACATCGGTCACGCCGCCACTCGAAATTTGCACACTTTCTCCGATTCGCTGGCTGAACTCACACCCGTCCCCGTCACTCCCAAGGCCTGAGCCTGTCTCCACGCTAGCACACCCCAAGCCCCGCGAGAGGCTTTGAACCCTACTGATTACTCGCATTTACGCCACACAGGAAGCACCGGGAATTGCCTTGTTTTGTGTAACTTAGGAGCTTGCTCGATGGGGGTCAAAACTTCGATAGCTCCGGAATTTGCATTTGGGGGACGGTAGTTTGTAACTCATTCGAATCTCAAGCGCGCACGAAGCCCCGAAGGCGTCCACTCTTTTAGTATCCTTTCAAGAGTCGCTCAGCCATGTTCACTTTGTTTTTCGGGCCATTCCTCGCAGCGCTGCCCAAGCGTGGCGCCGGTCGCTGCCGTTCTTCAAGTCCATGGACTGGCGCACGCCTTGCCTCCTCAGCGGTTTCGGCGAACTCGCGCTGGCGATCATCGCGTACTTGTACTGGTATTCGTACTCGATGAACACCTGGGTTTCACGGGGATTGGACGCGGCCCTCGCCGGGAAAATGGACCCACGCGTCACCGACCACGACGTCACCATCAAAGTGAATTCACAAAAGAATCACTTCTTCCACTCGCACACGCCTTTTCTCGCGATGAAGTTCTCCACTACAATCCCACGCATGGCTGCCCGCCGCCAATTCCTCATCGCCGCCTGCCTGATCGCCGGCAGCTTCGGTTTACCTTTGGCGGCGCAGCAAAAGTCTCCCGCGCGCGCTCCCGCTGCTCCGGCTCCCTCCGCGGCCCGTATTCTGCTCTTGCCGCGGCGCATCGTTTCCGGGGAACGCGCCACGCTTGCCGTGCTCGGCGTCAATGGGCGACTGACGCCGG
>QHYL01000563.1 GCA_003224105.1 Acidobacteriota bacterium
TTGCTATCCTTTGCGATGCCTCATGGCCAAGCGCGTCAGCGTAATCCAACGAGTCCTCGAACTGATTCGATGAGCTTCGCCGAATCGTAGCCCACGCCATCCTTGAACACCGTTTCTACCTCTTCGATGTCCTTAATGTTCCCGAAGGGATCGCCGTCAATCACTACAAGGTCGGCCTGCTTGCCTGCGGCCAGCGTGCCGATCCTGTCCAGTTCGCCAAGAAACTCCGCGCCGTTCGAAGTGGCGATGTGAATCGCCTCCACGGGAGTGAATCCTGCCTCAACAAGCAATTCCACTTCGCGCTGATCGCCGAATCCGGCAATCACGCCACCGTATCCCGTGGGATCAAGTCCTGCCAGCAGCACGCCGCCCTGCTTCGCGAACTCGCGTTCAAATTCCAGTTCTTTCTTGAAGAGCGCGGGCCAATCGGATTTCGCCGCGCCATCGGAAATCAGCGCGCGTCTTCTCAGGTAAGAAATGCGCGCCTCGGGCAGCATGGCGTCGAGCACTCGAGCGTCGAGCGGTGCGCGGTTCGGCACAAACGTCTCGAAAACGGGCAAAGTAGATGTCACCGAAACATGATGGGCCACCAGGTCACGAATCATTTCGTGAATCGGGCCGCTGGTGACTTCCAGGGGAAGCAAGGCTTTGTCCGCCTCTGCCGGATTGGGGCACAATCCCGGTTTCTTCCCTGCAAGAAATTCCGTGTCCACCACCAAGCCATGCTCCAGGTCGTCGATACCGAGCGCGGCTGCTTCCCGAAAGCCGATGGAACAAAGATGCCCAGTCACTTTGATTCCGTGGGCGTGCGCTGCCTTTGTGGCCGCGCCCAGTTCCTCGGGCGTGATGTTCATGTACGCCTTGAAAGAAGTCACGCCTTGCGCAATCCAGAATTCCACGGTGCGGCGCGCATCTTCTGCGTCTTTGAGCTGATGCATTTGCATCGCGAAGGCTCCTGGCCCTTCGAGGTACGGCCCCGTGACGTGAATTTTCGGGCCCGCCATTTTGCCGTCGTCGATGTTGCGCTTCAGTTCGAGGTCCGCGTAGGGCTCAATGCTGCCCGTCGTTCGAATCGAAGTTACGCCTCCCGCCAGGTACAACCGGGGAAAACTCGCGGCATGTTGCGGATAGAGAGGCGGCGCACCGCCCGGCGATGGGTAGTACATGTGGTCGTGCATGCCGACAAGCCCGGGAATGATTGTGCGGGCGGAGAGATCGAGCACTCTCGAGCCTTCAGGAATCTTTGTGCTGGCTGCGTCGCCGAGCGCGGCGATCTTTCCATCGCGAATCACCAAAGTTTGATCGGCGCGAGGAGCTGCGCCCGTGCCGTCAATCACGCGCACGTGCGTCAGAGCGATCAACGGCGCGTCTTCCTTTACGAACGCGCGCACTTCAGGTGCCAGCTTTGGTGTGGCTTGCGGCAAGCAAACGGCAGGCAACGCCAAGAAACAGAAAGTCAGTATGGATACTTTTCGCATGGCCACCCCGAAGGCTTAGTTGTCGTCCGGCGTGCGGCAGGCAGTTTAAGCAGAGGGGTTCGGCAAAGCAAGGAATGTTCCACGTGGAACTTTAATTGCTCTTATCCGGTATCCTCCCTCGCATCCTGCCCGCCAGGAATCATTTATGATAGATTTCCAGCCCTTTGAGGTAAGTCCTTTGAGGTGGAGCATGTCTCGATTCTTCTTACGCTTCTTCGTTTGTGCTCTCGTGCTCATTCTATTCCGCGAATGCCACGCCGCCGGACCGCAATCGGCGACGCCCGCTACCACGGAGGGCGACTTTGTTGTGAAGAATTTCCAGTTCCGTTCCGGCGAATCGTTGCCCGAACTGCGCCTTCATTACATGACACTGGGAAGACCTGCAAAGAACGCGCAGGGCCGCGTCACCAACGCGGTCTTGATCCTGCACGGCACCGGCGGCACCGGTCATCAGTTCCTCTCGCCCATTTTTGCGGGCGAACTGTTCGGCCCGGGCCAGCTTCTCGATGCTGCGCGCTACTACATCATTCTTCCGGACGGCATCGGCCACGGAAAATCTTCGAAGCCCAGCGACGGCCTGCACGCGCACTTTCCCCAGTACGATTACGACGACATGGTTGCCGCGCACCATCGCTTGCTCACTGAAGGGCTCGGCGTGAATCATCTTCGCCTCGTGATGGGCACTTCGATGGGCTGCATGCATTCCTTCGTGTGGGGAGAAACGTATCCAGACTTCATGGACGCGCTGATGCCGCTCGCCTGTCTGCCGGTGCAAATTGCCGGCCGCAACCGCATCTGGCGAAAAATGACGATGGATGCGATTCGAAACGATCCAGAGTGGAAAGGCGGCGAATACTCTTCGGAGCCGCAGCAAGCATTGCGCACCGTGCTTGATCTGTTGTTGGTTGCGGGCAGCGCGCCGCTCTACATGCAGAAGACTTATCCGACACGCGACGCTGCGGACAACGAGCTTGACGATTATTTTAAGGCGCGTTTCGCCGCGTTGGACGCCAACGATTTCCTTTACCAGGTGAATTCTTCGCGCAATTACGATCCCTCCCCGCAGCTCGCGAAGATTACTGCGCCCGTGATGTACATCAACTCCGCGGACGACTTCATCAATCCGCCGGAGCTGGGTATTGCCGAGCGCGAAATCAAAAAAGTGAAAAACGGCCGCTTCGTGCTGCTGCCCATCTCGGATGAAACCCGCGGCCACGGCACGCACACCCGCGCCGCCATCTGGAAGCAATATTTGCAGGAACTGCTAGAGAAGTCAGCGCACTGAAAAAATATGTCCACTAGGCAATACGAAATTGCACTTTCTACATTCGAGAGGATTC
>QHYL01000564.1 GCA_003224105.1 Acidobacteriota bacterium
ACGCTGACGAGCATAATGTTCATCACGCCTACGCCCCCGATCAGCAGCCCCACCGCGCTCAGCACAATCATCGCCAGATAGACCATGAGCATGATTTTGTGGAACTCCGCTACCTGCTCTTCGGCAGTGCTGATCGAAAAGTTGTCCTTGCCGCCAAAGGGCACTCCACGCCGCCTTTCGAGCACTTCGCGCGCCTGATCTACAGCCTGTTGTAGCAATCCGGGAAAGGCCTGCATGCGCATGCTCACTTCGTCCGCCGAGGGATACATTTTCTTCATGG
Source organism: Acidobacteriota bacterium (assembly GCA_003224105.1). GTDB lineage: Bacteria > Acidobacteriota > Terriglobia > Acidiferrales > UBA7541 > Acidiferrum. The sequence goes on from QHYL01000564.1 coordinate 281, forward strand.
TGCTGAGAGGGATCAGAATACGTCGGTCCTCGTCGCCCATTCCGAAGCCGCCTTTGGGCTTTTCCACAACTCCAATGACAAGGAAGTCGGCGCCGTCAATCATGACGTCTTTGCCGACGGGATGTCCCTCGGGAAAAAGCACGGGAGCCACGTTCTCGCCGAGCATCACGACTTTTTCTCTGTGCAGGTCGTCGCCCTCGCTCATGAAGCGGCCTTCGAGCGTCGAGGCGTTGGCATATACCTGGCCAAAGTTTGGCTGCACGCCGCGAAAATCGATGGCTTGCACTTCTCCAGCTTTGGTTCGCACAGAATGGGTCTGCATCCAGGGCGGCATCAGAAACGCGGTGACATTTTTAACGGCGGTGCAGCTCTCGAGAATGGCGCGCTGGTCGTCGAGGACCAGAGGCTTCCTTAAACGCTCTTCCAGGGGCGGGTTGCCGTGCATTCCCTGGCTCCATCTGGAAATGAACGCCGTGTCCACGCCATACTGCTTGATATTTTCCTGAATGTTATAGTCGAAGCCGGTGATCAGCGCCGCCACCAGCATGATCACGCCGACGCCAAGCACGACACCAAAGACGGTCAGCGCGCTGCGCATCTTGTGCGTGCGCAGCGTGTCCAAGGCTTGCTTCAGACTCTCTCCATGCTGTTGGGCCATGGCTGTTCCTCAGGTTTCTGCGCGCAGCGCTTCAATGGGGTCAAGCTTCGCGGCGCGCATCGCCGGATAAATTCCAAAGAATAGTCCTACCGCCGTCGCGAGAAGCAGCGACAGGATGACGGCCGACAAGGGCGTTGTCATTGGAAAAGAGATGGTCACTTTCACAAGCCAGACCACGCCATACGCCGTGGCAATTCCGATCAGGCCACCCACAGCCGCCAATACCGCCGATTCCGCCATGAACTGCAGAAGAATATGATTCTTCCTGGCTCCTAAGGAGCGGCGAATGCCAATCTCGCGCGTGCGCTCTGTCACGCTGGCCAGCATGATGTTCATGATCACGATGCCGCCCACCACCAAAAAGACGCTCACGAGCGCCATGGCCATGAACTCGATGTTTCCCATGAGCTGGTGCCACAAGGACATGATCGAATCCGAGCCCAGGATCGCGAAATTATCCGGGGCATTGAAGGGGAGATGCCGCCAAGCGCGCATCAACATTCGCGCTTCGTCTTCCGTGGCTGGCATCATTTCCGCGTTGGGAGCTTGCACAAAAACAGTAACCCAGTCGTTTTGCCGGTGCCAGCCCTTCCGGTAAGCGCTCAACGGCATCATCATGAAGTTGTCTTGAGACTGGCCAAAAGCGGTTCCGATGGCTTCCGCCACTCCAATCACCTGATAGGAATGTGTTTCAGCCCGGATCATTTTTCCAATGGGATCCACATTCGGAAAGAATTTCTTCGCCAGATCGGCGCCGATGAAGGCCACTTCGGAATGGTGATCTTCATCGGCTTGCGTCAGAAAGCGCCCTTGCGCCACGGTAAGGTTGCGCACGTCAGCAAAATTCGGCGTTACCCCTAAAACGCTGGTGTTTTCCAGCAGCTGGTCGCCGCTGCGTGTGGTTACGTTTCGATCCTCTTCGCCGGCGACCGACTTTGCCGTGCGCATGTTATCCCGCAGCCGCTCGAATTCCTCCAGAGTGATGAGTGGCCGCTTCTGCGCCTTGATCCAGGCGTCGTAGCTGGTGATGATTCCGAAGCGGTGCACCAAAAAGACGTTCGCGCCCAAATTGGCGATGCGATCGGCGACATAAGTATTCAGGCCCACAACGGCGCTCATCACCGTAATCAGCGCTCCAACGGCCAGGATCACACCCAGAAGAGTTAAGAAGCTCCTCAGCTTGTGGGAGCTCAGCGCGTCCATGGCCAGCCGCAGAGTCTCCCCCATCGTGACGGCCGCCCTGCGGATCCTGCCAAGCCTTCCGGCAGTACCCACCGTCGGCGGAATTGCCACAAGCCTATCTATAGGGGTAACGCCCAAGACCGTCTCCGACCTCTTTCTTTACTACGCTTTTCCCCACTCATTCGTTCCAGGGACACCTGGGACATTTATTCATTAGACGTTTGAAAGCACCCTTTGCGCGCCCCACGGCCTGAAGTACCCTTGGGCACCGCCGGGTATGGGGAGCGCCAACACTGGTCTCTATTGTATCGTGAATGGGCGTTGGGCAAGAGAGCTCGTGGTTTAAGAAACAAGCTGTTTTTTTGCCCGAAGCCAGGTTAAAAGCAGACCTCATTCCTTTTATTTTCTATTAGTTACGGCCCGGGAGTGTTGTACAACAATAGAATGGGCCGGCGAATCCAATAGAGGAGTAGGCTTGGGCGGCGCTTCTGCCCGTTGAAACGATGCGCAAAGGTCTTTTCGCTCCAATCGCGTTTCTGTTTGTCACTGCGCCTGCCGACGTTGCTGCGCAATCGGTGGTCCCTGTTCCAGCTTCGGAACCGGTGGTGGCTCCCGAGCCATCGAAGCTCCTCGACCGCGTTATCACCAACCAGAAGAAGGACGAAGCCGCCCTCGACCTGTATGAGCGCATCGAACGCCTTGAAACACGGAAGAATCCGAACGATCCCGTTCCCGCATCGGTAAAGATTGCGCGCGTCATCCCCTCCGGCACAGGCATGGACAAGATTCCCGTGAACGCCGATGGCCACCCGCCGGATGCGGAGGCCTACCGTGTCCGCCTTGAAGGCTTGGAGCATGCCCTCGCGCTCATCGTCAATAACAACCGCTCGCAGCGCGATGCACTGGAAAAATATGCGAAGAAAAGAAAAGACCGGAACGATCTTATTGACGCGGCGCGCAACGCATTTAACTTTGCCTTGGTCGCTCGCGAGCCGCGCGGCGGCCGCTTCCTTGCCAAATATGAAATGACGC
>QHYL01000565.1 GCA_003224105.1 Acidobacteriota bacterium
GGAACGTTGCGCACCACCACCTTGTCGCTTGTCAACAGCGCCGCAGCCATCAGTGGCAGTGCGGAATTCTTCGCCCCGCTGACGGCCACCGTTCCCCGCAGCGCCTTCCCCCCCTTGATCAGAAACTTATCCATCCGCTCTCTCTGCCTTGTAGTGGCGGACCTTCAGGTCCGTTCTTTACTCCGTCCTCTGTGTTCCTGCCTCTGTGCTCTCTGTGTTAAATCCTTCGTCTTATTCTCTTAGTGCTCGTCTCAAATTCCCCTGTGTTTCTTTCAGCCTTCTTCTTGCCTCGCGCGCCTCCACTCCTAGCTTAAGCATCACCAGCGCTACTCGCATGTTGTGTCCTGCCGCCCGCAGTGCGTGTTCCGCCGCAGACACACTCTTGCCGCTGGCCTCTGCCAAAATCCGCAAAGCCCGCTTCGCAACCTTTTCATTCGTCAGCACAACATCAATCATCAGGTTTTCATAAACATGTCCGAGCCGCGCCATCACGGCTGTACTAAGCATGTTGAGCACCATTTTCTGCGCCGTCCCGGCCTTCATCCGCGTTGAACCCGTCAGCACCTCGGGTCCCACTTCCGCCGCAATCACGATATTCGCCATCCGCGTTACGGGCGTTCCGCGATTCGATGTGATCGCCACCGTGGTCGCCCTTCGTCCTCTCGCGTATTTCAACGCGGCCAGCACGTACGGCGTCGTGCCGCTTGCAGTCACTCCCACGACCACGTCATTCCCATTCAATTTTCGCATCCGCAATTCGCGTTCAGCGCGGCGCACGTCATCTTCCGCCCCTTCCACCGCCTGCGTAATCGCGCGCCCCCCTCCTGCAATCAGCGCTTGCACGAGCTGCGGCGGAGTTCCAAACGTCGGCTGGCACTCCGCTGCGTCCAGTACTGCCATGCGCCCGCTCGACCCGGCTCCCATATAAAACAGCCGCCCGCCTTTTCGAATCCCTGCCACAATCGCGTCCACCGCCCGCGCAATCACCGGAATTTCCCTCCCCACCGCGATCGCCACTTTGCGGTCTTCTCGGTTCATCAATTCGACGATCTGTCGCGCCGTTATACGGTCGAGATTCTTCGACGCTGGATTTCTTTGTTCCGTCAGCCTGGATTCTTTGGGAATAAGAGTTCTCGAGGGCTTGGGCATCCCTATATTATAGCGGTGCGTCGCGAAATCCTCGGCTGCTAACAGGCACTTTCGTGCGCATTGCAACAAAGCGGAAGCGCCCAGTCCCAGCAACGTTTTCCACAGCCGGTGCGAAATAGGCATTTCTGGACACAAACAACCATCTTCTCCGCAACTCCCATCGCCGGATTCAGCTATCCTAAAACCACCCGGCCAGATCCATCTCTTACGGCGATGGAATGGAATCCATGTCCATAGACGTTCTCAAAGAGCTGTTTACACGGCATTTCCACTCGGCCCCCACGCGCATTCAGCCGCTGCAGGGCGAGCTCGGTGGTTCCGGCCGGAAGATTATCCGCCTTACCAATGAGCGCGTCAGCGCCGTTGGCATTCTCTACGGCGGTCGCGAAGAAAATACCGCCTTCCTCGAATTTTCGAAGCATTTTCGCCGCTACTGCCTGCCCGTGCCGGAAATCTACGCCGAAGACCTGAACCATGGCGCTTATCTTGAAGAAGACCTCGGCGACACCTCGCTCTTCGAATTTCTCACTCAGAATCGCTCCGGTGAAGACATCGCCCCCGCCGTCGTCGAAGCCTATCGCAAAGCCGTCGGCGTCCTCCCGCGCTTTCAAGTCGAAGCCGCCCGCGATTTTGATTACAGCTATTGCTATCCCGTAGCCAGCTTCGATCGCCAGTCCATTGCCTGGGACCTGAACTACTGCAAATACTATTTTCTCCGCCTCGCCGGCATTCCCTTCAACGAACGCGCCCTTGAAAACGACTTCGACCGCCTCACCGATTTCCTTCTCGAAGCTCCGCGCGACTATTTCCTTTACCGTGACTTTCAGTCGCGCAACATCATGCTGCGCGACGGCCTGCCCTATTTCGTGGATTATCAGGGCGGCCGCAAAGGCGCCCTTCAATACGACATTGCTTCGCTGCTCTTTGACGCGAAGGCCGACCTCCCCTCCGCCCTTCGCCAGCAGCTCCTCGACCATTACCTCAACGCTCTCGCGACCTTCATTGATCTCGATCGCGACGCTTTCCTGCGCTACTACTACGCTTTCGTTTACGTCCGCATCATGCAGGCGCTCGGCGCGTACGGCTATCGCGGCTTCTTCGAACGCAAAGTACATTTCCTGCAAAGCGTGCCTTACGCTCTCAAGAATATCCGCTGGCTGCTTCACAATGCGGAGTTGCCCATTGAGCTGCCCACGCTCCTCGGCGCGTTCCAAAGCATGCTCGCTTCAGAAAAGCTGCAAAGCATCGCCTCCGAAGCCGACAATCTCATTGTCCGCATCTTCAGTTTTTCGTTTCACCACGAACTGCCCAAGGACGAAACGGGCAATGGCGGCGGCTTCGCCTTCGATTGCCGTGGCCTACCGAACCCGGGCAGGGAAGAACGCTTC
>QHYL01000566.1 GCA_003224105.1 Acidobacteriota bacterium
AAGTGCGCGAAGAGATAAAGCGGCAGCAGCGACCGGCAGCAGGGGCTAACCTACATCGCGGGGAACAGGCCTAGAACTTCTCGGCGACAAAATGCCTTCCGCTCAGCGGCGCCTGATCGTCGTAACTATCCTTGGTCTTGCGCTTCGGCAATTTTACTTTGTCGTGCGGAATCTTGCCGTAAGGGATCGTGCTCAACAGATGTGAGATGCAGTTAAGCCGGGCTCTCTTCTTATCGTCGGATCGAACGATATACCACGGTGCATACTTGGAGTCCGTAGCCTTTAGCATCTGATCGCGCGCCCGAGAATACTCGTACCAGCGACGAAAGGACTCTAAATCCATTGGACTGAGCTTCCATTGACGCACCGGATCCTTAATGCGTGCTTCAAATCGGCGTTGTTGCTCTTTCATTCCGACCTCCATCCAGCATTTGATGAGTATGATCCCGGCGTCCACGATGTACTTCTCGACTATAGGACAGAGTTCTAAGAACCTGCGGTGTTGTTCGTCGCTGCAAAAACCCATTACGTATTCCACGCCAGCACGGTTGTACCAGCTTCTGTCGAAGATGACGATCTCTCCTGCAGCTGGGAAATGCTGCATGTAGCGCTGCACATACATCTGGCTCTTTTCCCTGTCAGAAGGAGCGGGGAGAGCCACAACGCGGAACACACGGGGACTGACCCGTTCAGTAATCGCGCGAATCGTGCCTCCTTTGCCGGCAGCGTCCCTCCCTTCAAAAACTAGAATCACGCGTAGACCTTTGTATTTGATCCAATCCTGCAGCTTACATAGTTCGGCCTGGAGCCGGCTAAGTTCCTTTTCATACTGCTTGCGCTTCAAACGGCTTTTACTATTGCGGTCTTCTTTACTTCCCATGGGAATACTCCTTCGGCTACGCAGCGTGCCGAGCCTGATGCAGACAACGCGCTCAGTTACTCGCGCTTCCGACTTGATGAACATTCACCGAAACAGTGTGCACGCTTTGATAATCCCTGATCACTTCACGCAAGGTTGGATAGATAGCAATCTTTTGGTCTTTGAGCCCACGATGTCGGGATTCGGCCCAAAGACGCCACTCCGTTTGTCGGCCAGCAGCGGCCAGAATCACGCCGCGCTCTCGCAGCGTATCCGCGATTTCGTCTACTGTGTAAAGCCCGGTCGTGTCCACGAGTGTAATAGGAAGCATGTCCAGTACGAGCCACTTCAGGGATGGGCCTGCAGCGTCTGCAGCTGCAATCACTCCCCGTTTGAAGAAAGGTGCATTGAAAAACACAATGGGTGCATTGAAACGCAAAAGCGTTAGACCGGGCACGGTGACGGCCTCGGGGTGACGGTCGACAGCATGAAAACCCGGGAAACCCTTCACTTCGCCGAGGATCTCGATCTTTGGACGAGACACGAGCTTTACGAAACGTAAGATCGCCAAGACGACGGCGACCAGAATGGCCTCCATTGAACCGACCGCAACTACGCCCAATGTGGCCACGATTGATAAAGCGAACTCTCGGCGGTCAATCTGATAGATTCTGCCCAGTGCGCGAAGATCCACCAAAGACGCCGCAGCTTTCACAAGCACAGCACCAAGAGCGGCTGTGGGAACATACCGGAGAGGGCCTGTAAAAAACAGCAGCACAACTGCGATCGTTGCAGCCGCGAATAATCCAGTCACTTGCGTACGCCCGCCAGTCGCATCGCTCATGGCCGTTCGAGAATCCGCACCGCTCACTGCAAAACCCTGAGAGAGTGCTGAGGCAATATTGGCGGTACCCAGCGCCGCGAATTCCCTGTCCGCGTCTATGTCGTACCTGTTCTTCGAGGCGAAACTGCGTGAAGTCAACATCATGCTCGAAAAGGTGACCAACGCTAGACCCGCAGCGTCTCCAAGAAGGCTCGGAACCATGGAGAGCGGAAAATGCGGAACCTTCAGCACGGGAAGTCCAGCAGGTATCTCACCCACTGTTTTGACTCCCTGCCCTTCCAGACCCAGCATACGGACCGCGATCGCTGCCATAATCATCGCCAGGAGTGCCGCTGGGATTCCGCGAAACAGACGGGGAGTGATCAGCAAGACGAGAAATGAACCAAGACCAACGGCAAGTGTAGGCCAATGCGTAAGCCCGAGTCTCTCAATGAATTCGATTAGTCGCGGTACGATTCCTCCCTTCGTCATGGAGTAACCAAAAATCTTGCCAATCTGACCGAGAATGATGCTTAACGCGATTCCATTCAGGAACCCCACAAGAATGGGCTTCGACAAGAAATCCGCTAGGGCACCGAGTCTCAAAAAGCTCGCACCAATACAAAGGACGCCAGCCAGCAGGGCCAACGTCACGGATAACGATTCGTACAGGTTTTGATCACCGGCGGCTAGGGGATTTACCGCCGCGGTCACTAGCGCGCATGTAGCAGCGTCGGGGCCGATGATGAGTTGCCTGGAGGTCCCAAAAATCGCATAAGCCAGCAGCGGAAGAATACTTGAATATAGTCCCACCGCCGGATTGAATCCGGCGAGCTGCGCGTAGGCGACACCGACGGGCAACGCTACTGCAGCGACCGACAATCCGGCGAAAACGTCGTGGGAAAGGTCGCTTCGCTGATACTTCGAGAGTCTTGTGAGTCCTGGCGCAATTTTCTCGAAATACGGTGTTCGGGTGATCTGAGTCAGACGTGTATTGCCGCTCATCTGAGGCTATCTTGATGATGACGATTGTTGTCTCGCAAATGAGACAGAGTAGAGATGCTCACAATCCCCGGCGACAACTCTACTTGTTTGCGTCCACCTTCACGAAGCTGTATTTCGTAATGAACTGAACGCGGGGCACATTTGCTTTTAACCCGTTTTGCTCCATGAGGGATCCATAGGAGTTCCAAATTAGGTTGGAACCAGTGTACCTCGCATGGTTGTACGTCCCCGCCGTCACTGACGATCTCCGACCCCGCCCTGCGGAGAGCGTCCATGAACGTTACGCGAAAAACTCAGCGATTCCAGTTTCGAGGTTGTACATCGAGCCTGCAATCTTTATGCCGCCGCTCGATTCGAGGTCCCGAAGCACAGAGCTCTTTTCCCGAATGTTGGCGATAGTTAGTGACACGTTCTTTCGCGCTACTGCGTCTACGAACGCGTAGTTTTTGGCGGAACGGTC
>QHYL01000567.1 GCA_003224105.1 Acidobacteriota bacterium
GAAATCGCGTGGAAATCCACGGCGCGGCGGAGCGCTCCGGTTACTCGGCTTTTCCAATGGGAGCAGAGGCAGGAGGTGTATTTCGTCGTGGATCAATCGCGGGTGTCCGCGCTTGCGCTCGATTCGGCCGCTGCCCCCCAGAGCGATATCCCACAAGCGCGCGCGCCGCGGCGGTTGCTGGATCTCGCTGTGGAAACGGCGCTGGTGGGCGCGACCGTCGCGCTGGAACTGGGTGATGAATTTGGGCTCGTCACCTACGCGGACGAGCCGAAGTCCTGGTTACGCGCGGGAAACGGGCAATCTCAGTTTCACCGATTTCGCGATCGCCTGCTCAGTCTTGAACCTTTGCCGACGACCGCGGATTACGAAGTGCTCTTGCGCGAAATTCGGATGCGGCTGCGGCGGCGCGCTTACCTGGTGTTGCTGACGGATTTGACGGAGCGCGCGGTTTCGAACTCGCTGCGCAGCGGGGTTGGGCTGGTCCGCTCGTCGCATGCCCTCTTAATGACCAGCATCTTGCCGGCTCGCGCCCGGCCAGCATTTTCGCCGGGCGAGGAGTTGCACACGGACCAGGACGTGTATGCAGTGCTCGCAGGTGAAAAGGAAAACCAGCGCCTCGGCGCGTTGGTGAGGCAACTGCGCCAATTGGGGGCGCAGCTCCGGTTTGTTCCTGCGGAGATGTTCCTGCGATCGGCCGTGGAAGGATATTTGGAAAGCAAGCGGGAGCAGCGGCTGTGATTTTGGATCTCGAACGATTTCAGGCACAGGCGCGGCCGCGCTGGACCAGACTTGAATCGCTGCTCGCCGCGCTAGAGAGCCGGCCGGACCGCCGGTTGAATCCAGCCGAAGCCGAACAGTTGCAAGAGCTTTATGCTCATACCGCCTTGGATTTGAATCGCGTCACACACGGCGCTTTGGCGCACGACCTAAGACAGTATCTTGAGCGGCTTGTGGCGCGGGCTTATGCAGAGCTGTACTACGCCCCGCCGATGGCTTCCGAAATGTGGCAGCCGCACCGTTGGCTGCGGATTTTCACCGCATTTCCGGAGGCATTCCGCCGCCAGTCCCGCTATTTCGCGCTGGCTGTGCTGATCACGGTTTTGGGCTGCGCGCTGGGCGGACTGGCGGTGCGCTATGACCCCGCTTCCGTGGACGTGCTGCTCCCAGCCAATTACCTGCGCAATCCGGGCCAGCGCGTGCATGAAGAGGAGAAAGGGCTGAGCCGGCGCCTGCCCTCGGCGCAGACCGAAGCCGCGTTCTCCGCGCATCTGATCACACACAATATCCAGGTGGCGCTGCTCGCGGCGGCGCTCGGCGTAACCTTCGGTATCGGGACGGCGCTCCTGCTCTTCGAAAATGGCGTGCTGCTGGGCGCCGTTGCAGTTCGTTACACACAACAGGGCTTCGGGCTGTTCATGACGGCTTGGTTGTTGCCGCACGGCGTGTTCGAGATTCCGTCGATCCTGATCGCGGGGCAAGCGGGGTTCTACTTGGCGCGCTTGCTGCTGCGTCGGCGCGAGGATCGCAATGTGCGTCAATCCATGCGCGAATGGTTGGTGCTGATCGCCGGGCTGGCGATGATGCTGGTTTGGGCTGGAATGATGGAAGCGTTTTTTTCGCAGCACCACGAGCCAGTTCTGCCGTATGGGTTTAAGGTTGCGGTTGGCACAGCGGAACTCGCGCTCCTGACCATCTATCTACTACTGACCGGGCAAAGAAAGACCGGTGCAGGAGCGCGCGTTAGAGTTCCTTCGGAGAACAAATGACAGATTTTCAGCCTATCCGCTTTCCGACAACGGCCGAACTGAACATTGCAACGTCGGAGGGCGTGATCTTTCGATTGCCGCTGGCCGCTCCCGCTTCGCGGCTTTACGCCATGCTGTTCGACACTGCCATCGTGCTGGGGGCGGTGAACGGGGTTGGGCTCATGGTCTACTGGCTTTTCGCGAAAGCGCCGGGGTTTGGATTCATGGTGATCACCCTCGCGGAATTTGCGGTCGGATTTGCCTATGGCGCCTTGCTGGAGGGCTTTTGGAACGGGCAGACGATCGGAAAGCGCCTCTTCCATTTGCGCGTGATTGATCAGGCCGGGCTTCCGCTACGGATCGAACAGGCGTGGGTGCGCAATCTGATGCGTGTGTTTGATGTGCTACCGTTCGCCTATCTGGTTGGAGGAATTGCCGCACTGAGCAGTCCCCTGATGCAGCGCTTCGGCGACCGCGTGGCGGGGACGCTCGTTGTACGCCAAACGCCGCTGGCTGCGCCGGCGGAGGAATTCTGGACGCGGCAGAAGTACAACTCCTTCATGGATTACCCCACAATCGCGATGCTTCTCCGCCGAGCGGCGACGCCGGAGCTGGCAAGTCTGATTCAAGATGCGCTGCGCCGCCGCAACGAACTAGCACCTTACGCCCGGCGGGAAATCTATCGCGAACTGGCCACGTATGTGCAATGCGAAATCTCCCCATTCCCCGACGAATTGGTTGAGATGCTTAGCGATGAACAGTATTTGATCAATGCGGCCGGCGTATTGTTCGGGGCCAACGGCTGTCGAGCCTTCACAGTTAACCATTGACGCTTGAAAGTCAACGGTTGAGGCGCTTTCGTTTAGAGAGTTTTCTATAGCCTCTGGAAGCAGCGCGCGCGTCGAAATCGATTTCGTTCAACCACGAGCCAAAAGGCGCCGCCACCACCACCAAGAGGCTCGGCTCATTCCTGATTGCCGCCTTTTGCCGCCCCGCGAAATCGCTAAGTCATTGGGAGCAAATGGGATGATTGGTAGGGGCGGTGGGGATCGAATTGTTGAACAAAACTAACTAAGTCCCACGTTTTCACGGTGCTTCCCATCGCCAGCCAAATCAATTGGAGCTAAATGGAGCTAAATTGCTTGGTTCGTGTGGTGTGCCGTCGAGAGCCGCCACTTTCAACTATGCTCGGGACAATTTCCGAAGCCAGGGGCAGAGTTACTGTCAGTTAGGATTTTTAGATTTAGTTGCTCGTCGCCGCAGGCACAGCCCGTCCCTGGGACTTCACGTGGTGGCCTAAATTTGATGTAACGCTTTTTCGATTCGTTCTTCGCTCCAATCTTCCTCGAACGCTTTCGCAAGGAGACGGAGAGCTTCCCTGCCTTGTTCAAGCTGGCCCTCGTCAGGCTTGACGCGAACGGAAAAAATATTTCGCTCGTGGAAGT
>QHYL01000388.1 GCA_003224105.1 Acidobacteriota bacterium
CCCTGCAGATTGATGTGGTCGCTGATGACTACAAGCCGCCCTTGCGTGAACTCGCGTTTGATGCCCCCGGCCGCGTTCGTCAAGATCACCGCTTTCACTCCCATTCGCGCGAAAACACGAATGGGAAACACCACGTCTTTTGCCGAATATCCCTCATAGAGATGGACGCGGCCTTGCATCCCCGCAACGGGCATCGCTCTCACTTTCCCAATGACCAATTGCCCCGCGTGCCCAATGGCTGTAGACCGCGGAAAATACGGGATCTCAGCGTAAGGAATTCTCGTTGCGCCGGTGAATTCGTCGGCAAACGCACCCAGCCCCGAACCGAGAACCAGCGCGATCTGCGGACGGAGCTTGGTTCGGGAACAAATGAAATCCGCAGCGAGCCCGGCGCGCTCGAATTCTCCGGGAAGCACGGCCGCTTTTTCGGGAAGAGTGGCCGGCCTCTGGGTCGCGTTAGTTCTCTTTTGCGTTTTCAGCCGGGCTTTCTTCGCGCTCATGTAAACATTCCGACGATGGAGGCGGACATAAGATTGGCCATAGTGCCGGCGAGCATCGCGCGTATTCCGAATTTGGCAAGCTGCCCGCGCTGTTCCGGCGCCAGCGCCCCGATCCCGCCGATCTGAATGCCGATGGAGCTAAAATTAGCGAAGCCACACAGCGCAAAAGTGGCAATAGTGAAGGAGCGCGGATCGAGTGTCGCTTTCAGTGCTCCCAATTGTTGAAAAGCCACGAGTTCATTGATGACCATGCGTGTCCCCAACAGGTTTCCCATGACTTTGCAATCATGCCAGGGAATTCCGACGAGCCAGGCAATTGGAGAAAGAACCCAGCCGAACACGCGCTGCAAACTGTCGGGAAACCATGCGATGTGGTTGTGGCCCCAACCCATCATGGCATTCACCAGCGCGAGCAGCGCAATGAAAGTCACCAGCATTGCGCCAACGTTGAGAGCCAAATGCAAGCCGTCGATCGTGCCGCGCGAAATCGCGCCAAGAACGTTCGGCTCCTTTTCCATCTTTGGCATTTCCACGCGCCCCGCGGTAAGCGCTTGTTCCGTTTCTGGCACAAGCATTTTGGCCATCAGCAACGTCCCCGGAGCGGTCATGATGACCGCCGCCAGCAGGTGCTTGGCCTCGACGCCAAACGCGATGTACGCCGCCATAATCCCCCCGGAAACATGAGCCATGCCGCTCGTCATCACGCACATCAATTCGGATTTTGTGAGCTTGCCGAGAAATGGGCGGATGGTGAGCGGCGCCTCCGTTTGTCCCATGAAGATGCTCGCAGCCACGTTCAGAGATTCCGCGCCGCTCGCCCCCATCACCCGCGTCATCAACCAGGCAGCTCCGCGAATGATGACCTGCATCACGCCAATGTGATAGAGCACCGCAAAAAAAGCGGCAATAAAGATGATTGTGGGGAGCACTTGAAAGGCGAAGGAGAAGCCGAACGAAGAAATCTTCTTGCCGATTTCTCCAAACACGAATTCCGATCCAACGTAGGAAAAGCTCAGCAACCGGTTTACGGCATCACCCGCGGCTTGAAAGATTTGACGGCCAATATCGAAGCGCAGGACAAAAAAGGCAAACGAAAGTTGCAGCCCAAGTCCCCAAAGAACAGTTTTCAGGCGAATGGCCTTGCGCTCTGTGGAGAACAAATACGCCAGGCCAAGCATGGCGCCCAGGCCGAGTATTCCCACGAATCTTCCCATTCGTTCTCCTTTTAAGTACCCGCTTCTGAGGTTTCAGATCCCCGGAATCGTTCAGGCGCCCGTTAGGCGCCAATGATACGGCGCACCAGCGGCCGCTTTTCCCGCGGCGCGCTTTCGCTCACCACATAGCTGCTGGCAATGAGAGTTTTCGCTTCGGCAAGTTTGGCGTCGCTATTGTAATGAATCGTGACCAGCTTTTCGCCTTTTTCCACGCGGTCGGCAATGCGTTTGTGGAATTCCAGGCCCACGGCGTGGTCGATCTTGTCCTCTTTCTTTTCTCTGCCTCCGCCGAGCATGGCCAGCGCCGTTCCCAATTGTTCGCAATGAATGGCGCTGACGTAGCCCGAGGTTTGGCCGGCAACCTCTGCGTGAAACCGCGCTTGAGGCAGCCGCTCCGGCTCGTCCACAATGCGCTCGTCGCCTCCCTGCAGGCGAATTCCGCGCCTGAGTTTTTCCAGCGCCTGGCCCGTAGCGACCATCTTTTCCGCCAGCCGCCGCCCCTCTTCGACGCTCTTCGCTTTCTCGCCAAGAAAAAACATCCATGCCGAGAGCTCCAGGCTTAAATCGCGCAAATCCTCCGGTCCGCGGCCCTTCAGCACTTCCACCGACTCCAATACTTCATGAGAATGGCCCGCCAAGCGCCCCAGCGGCTGGTCCATGTCGGTAATCAGCGCCACCACTCTCTTGCCCATGCGCTTTCCGGTTTCGACCATGACATCGGCCAGCCGCACGGAATCCTCTTCTTTCTTCATGAACGCGCCCGAGCCGGTTTTCACGTCCAGCACCAGCGCATCAATTCCCTCCGCAAGTTTCTTGCTCATGATGGACGCGCAGATGAGGCCGACATTTTCTACTGTCGAGGTAACATCGCGCAGCGCGTAAATCTTCTTGTCCGCCGGCGCAATCTCCGCCGTCTGTCCGATCAGGCCCATACCGCATTCGCAGAGAACGCGCCGGAATTCTGCCAGCGACAGGTTCACGTTGAAGCCTGGAATCGCTTCCAGCTTGTCCAGCGTTCCCCCCGTATGCCCCAGGCCGCGGCCGCTGATCATCGGCACCGTGAGTCCGCCAGCCGCCACAATGGGCGCGAGGATCAGCGAAGTTTTGTCTCCCACACCTCCCGTGGAATGTTTGTCTACTTTCTTTCCCGGAATTTCCGAATGGCTGAGGACTTCCCCGGAATACAACATCGCTTCGGTGAGGGCCGCGATTTCCGCGCGGTTCAACCCGCGAATCCAGACGGCCATCAGCCACGCCGCCATCTGGTAATCGGGAATCTCGCCGCGCGTGTAGCCCGACACGAGAAAATCGATTTCTTCGCGGGATAATACCCCGCAATCACGTTTCTTGCGGATCAAGTCAACGGCGCGCATGCGTGTGGAGCGCTGGCGAGCGTAGCATCCGTCCTATACAGCGTCAATCGAATGCAGCTTCTCTTTTCGAAAGCCGTTAGAGAGGTCCTCCCACGTCGGGAGGCAGGCTGGTGACCTGTCCGGAGACTACGTGCCACCCGCTCGCGCCATTCAGGTAGACGTGAATCGAGCGCATCTGGTGGCCTAGCTGCTGGCCTTTCGTGCTGAACCGCGAGGACCACAGACATGTGGCGACAGCCATGTCCTGGTAGATTTGTACCTTAATGTCCGATGCCTGGAAGGCGTCATACTTGACGGTGTCGGATTGAATCAATGTAAGCCACTGGGCTTTGTTCACTTGCTGTCCGTGCGAAAGCGTGCCCGCAAAATCCTCGCTGTACACGCGACGGAAGTAGGCGCCATTCCTCAGTTGAATGGCCCGCCCCGCCTCTCTCTCGAGACTGACAATCTCTTGCCGGCGCAGTTCGGGGTCGTAAGTCTGGGTGACACAGCGTCGGATGCAATCGCTGCGCTCCGCCGCCCGCTCGTCTTGCTGCGACGAGCCCTGCCCAATCAATAGCGCGACACCCACACCCGCAATCGCTGCAAACTTAATCATGGCCCGTCATTCTCCTTCGCCGGAGCTATTCCGCTTGATTATAGGAGAAAAGCGCTGCCACAAATCTTTGGCATTCCGCAAAGTGTCGAATTTGCTAGAATCGCCTCTCCCCGCAGGCTTCCGCAATGGAGGTATCTATGGATCTTGTCGTTGGGGCCACCGGTCTTGTCGGTCAGCAAATTGCCCTCGGCCTCCGCCGTCAGGGCCGCAAGGTACGCGCGCTCGTGCGCGGCGGAACTCGCCATGAGAAGGGCGCCTCGCTGATGGCCGCAGGCGTCGAAATCTTCGATGCCGATCTCACCAAGCCGGAAACTTTGCCTGGCGCCTGCACGGTCGTGGAAACTATCCTCTGCACGGCTACTTCCATGCCTCATGGCAAGGACGACGGCCTGCGCTGCGTAGACCACGACGGCACCCTCGCCTTGATCGACAGCGCGGAGCGTTCCGGCGTCCAGAACTTCGTCTACGCGTCTTATTCGGGAAATATCCGTGAGGACTCTCCGCTCGAAACTGCCAAGCGCGATTGCGAGAAGCGCCTTCTCGCCTCACGAATGCGCGCCACGATCCTTCGTCCCTCCTATTTCATGGAAATGTGGCTGAGTCCCGCGCTCGGCTTCGATCCCGCGAATAGCCGGGCCCGAATTTATGGCTCAGGCGACGCGAAAGTTAGCTACATCTCTTTTCATGACGTTGTCGCCTTTGCCTTGGCCGTCGCTGCCAACCCTTCGCATCCATCGGCGTTTCTCGAGATGGGCGGGCCCGAGCCGCAATCCCAGCTCGACGCCGTTGGAATTTTCGAGCGTGCTTTGGGCAAGAAGACCGAATTGGAGAGAGTGCCGCTTGCTGCCCTCGAAGAGCAGCACCGCTCCGCCGATCCGCTGCAGAAGACCTTCGCCGCCCTCATGATTGGTTATGCCAAGGGAGACACCATTCCCGGCAGCCTGGAAACCGCACGCCAGTATGGCGTCACGCTTCATTCCATTTCCGACTACGCCGCGCCATTCCGCAAAGCCGCGGGCGCCTAGCAACCTTGGCAGCCTTGTTCGGGAAATATTGCATTAAAGTCGTGAATTGCCTGTCTCGCGCCTTCCCCCTCGCTTGAAGACGTGCGCTTGCACAACAACGCATGCATTCCCGCCGCTCGCGCCGCCTCAATCTCTTTGACGGCATCCGACACAAACAAAAACTGCCTCGGCTCAGAGGAAACCGCTGCCGCAATCTTCCTATAGCTCTCGGCTTCCGCCTTCGCTCCCATCCGCGTATCAAAAAATGCGCTGATGTAAGGCGTCAAATCCCCTGTAGCCACGCTTCCGAATAGCAACTGTTGCGCCAGCACGCTGCCCGAGGAATAAATACAAATCACTTTCCCCCGGCGCTTCCATCGTTTGAACGCCACCGGCACATCGGGATATACATCCCCTTGTAGCTCCCCGCTCGCATATCCCTGTTGCCAGATTTTTCCCTGCAGCGCCTTCAGCGGCGTGCACTTGCTGTCCCGCGCGATAAGCCACTGGCCATACGCCGCGCTCGAACGCAATCGCTCTTCGTCTGAGTCATCACGCCAGCTCGGCGGTTTGAATCCATTCCGCTCATCGAGTCCGTGTTGCGCTCGCATATCTTCCACCAATGCGCGAACCTCTGCGTCCGCGGCGTTCTCGCGAAGAAATCCCCCCAGCTTCTGGCTCGCGTAAGGAAAAAGTGTTTTGGTCACGAAATCAATGGGTGTAGTCGTGCCTTCGATGTCCAGAAGAATCGCGCGGATTTGCGTTTCGTCGAAAAGTAGCACGCGGGTTATTTTGCCGCAGTTTGTGGCGGAATGTAGCGCGGGCCCCAGCAAACCGGTTCGTAGTTACGGTCCACGCCGCTACCCGTATAGTGCGGGGTCCAGCCGGACTTGTCCTGAAACAAGCGAATCGCGCGAATCCGCCGGTCACCGCAAAGGTCAAACCAATGCAGCGTTCCGCGTGGCACGCGCATCAAGTCCCCGGCTTCCACTTCAATCGCCACCACCGGCCCTCGCAGGGGATGAATGTGAAAGAGCCCGCGCCCCGCGATGATGTACCTCACTTCGTCTTCATCATGTGTGTGCTCGATACTGAACTTCGCCAGCATCGCATCCAGCCCGGGAGTATCGGCGTTCACATCAATCACGTCCGCCGTCACGTAACCGCCCCGCCGCTTCAATTCTTCAATCTGCGGCGCGTACGCATTCAGGACCTGCTCGGCCGACGCATTCTCCGGCAAATTCGCGGGCGTTTCCCAGCGCTCGTACTCGATGCCGATTCCCGCAAGGTAATCGCGCACCTCATTTTGCTCGCGGAGCGATCGCTCTTCATCACGAATTCTCAACACCGCCACGGCGACTTTCTCCCGTTCCAAGCCGCTCCGCGCTCACGCATTCTGCGCGGAGCTGGAGCGCACCAGAACTTCCATCAAAAACTCCAGAATCTCCACATGCCGCTTGGCTTCCGTAAAGCCTTCTCCCCAAGTATAAAGCCCATGCTCTTGCAAAAGGAATCCATGAATCGAGGGCGTCTGCTCCAGCGTTCTCGAAACGCGGCCGGCCAGTTCCACCATGTCCTGCGTATTTTCCAGGATCGGCAGCCACTCGCGGTGCTTGTGCGTCGCCACTCCCGCCAACCCCTTCAGCATCTCGTATCCTTCCAGCGCAATCGCGCCGTGCCGCGCATGCGTCCCAGAAAGCACCGTGCTCCAAACCGAATGCGTGTGCAGCACCGCGCCAGCGTCAACGCTGCGCACAATCGCCAGATGCAGCAGCGCTTCCGCCGACGGTCGTCCGTTGCCGCGTATTACGTTTGCCGTCTCATCCATCTCCAAAAACTGTTCAGGCCTCAGGCTCCCCTTGTCCAAGCCCGTCGAAGTGATCGCCAGCCGGAGCGGCTTCCGCGCAACCACCGCGCTGAAGTTGCCGCTCGTCCCCAGTACCCACCCGCGCGCGTAAAATCCTCTCCCAATCTCCGCCAAACTCTCCGCAACCTTTAAAAAATCTCCGGAATCTACGCGAGTCCGTTCAGTGCTCGACCGAACGCGAATTGCCCTTGGATGCCTTTTTGCGTTTTTCATTGGCCGTCATTATAGCCTCGAAGATCCTCCAGCCACACGCGGCACGAGCCAACCCACTGCGAAATAGCCCGAAAACTCTTCGCCATTTACAGCCCGCGAATCCATTCCTTCAGCCGCGCTGCTTCCTTTTCAATCAGGCCAGGGTCATGAAACGTGTGCGCCAGCCCCGACACGCCCTGCGTCGCGGATAGAAGATGCACTGCCAGCCCGCGTGACTCGGCTCCTTTGCCAAGCTCCCGGAATTGCTTCTCCATCCAATCCAGGGCCGTCACAAACAATACCCTCGACCTTCCCGCCGCCGTTCCTCCCAGCTTTCGTAATTCCGAGCACAGCGTCCCGACTGGGCATCCGCTGCGCGCCAATTCCTCGCGATTCTTAATCTTGACCTGCACAAACGCGCACAGCCTCTCTTTGGGAGAACCTGCCTTCTCGAACTCCTGCAGCAGCTTCCGGAACCGCGAAACGCGCAACTTCACGATCGCGTCCCCAATCTCATCTTTCGTCTTGAAGTAGTAATAAACGTTGCCCAGCGGAATCTGGGCCTCCTTCGCAATGTCCGCAATCGCCGTGTTCCCGAACCCGTAACGGTAGGTGGTCTTCTCGGCAGCCTGCAGCAGCCTCGCCCGGTTGTCTGCTTTCTTTTTTGCCATCGTCCCGTCTAATAGTCAGTTGACTGACTGACACTTCAGCATATAGAGTAGCGGCGCGCTGCGTCAACCGCAATGAAGATGAAAATAAGGAGAAAGATCCACGTGCATCCTCTACGGAACTGCGCCCTCGCGTTTTTCCTTCTGCTTGGTTTTCCGCTCCGAAATGCCGCCCAAAATCATTGGATTGGAACGTGGGCCGCGGCTCCCCAGGCCGCTTTCCGAGGGCGTGTCCAGACCTTCCACAACCAAACCCTCCGCCTCATCGTGCACACCAGCGCCGGCGGGAAAAAAGTCCGGATAAAAATCTCGAACACTTTTGGCGATCAGCCATTGCACATTGGGGCCGCGCACATTGCCCGACACGTTGCCGAGGCTGACATTGATCCTGCCTCCGACCGCACTTTGAAATTTCACGGACACTGGTCCACCACAATTCCTCCTCGCTCCATGATGATCAGCGATCCAGCCGACCTCGACGTCCCCGCGCTGTCGGATTTGGCAATCAGCCTCTTTCTTCCGGAAACCGCCACTCTGACGACCTGGCACGTCCTGGCGAAGCAAACAAACTACGTTTCCGCCGAAACCGGGGACGCAACTGCACAAGTTAAATTTCCCGTCGCCAAGACCATCTCCTTTTGGCCCTTCCTTACTAGCGTGGATGTCGCGTCTTCGCCTCACTCCGCAGCCATCGTGGCTTTCGGTTCTTCGCTTACCGACGGCGACGGCTCCACAAAAGATGCCAACCGCCGCTGGCCTGACGTCCTTGCCGAGCGACTGCAAAAAGCCGGTGGGGAAGCGGCGGAACTAGGCGTCCTCAACGAGGGCATCATCGGCAACCGCCTTTTGAGCGACAGCCAGAGCCCGCGGCAGGCAGGGGGCCCGCCTCCGCTGGGAGCAGTGTTCGGGGAGTTAGGCCCCGCCTTGGGGCAGGCGGGCCTCGCGCGCTTTGATCGCGACGTGCTCGGGCAAGCCGGCGTGAAATACGCCATCCTCGCCCTCGGCGTCAATGACATGCTCTTTCCCGGTTCGTTCATCACTCAGACCGAAAGCGTGACCGCTCGCGACCTGATCACCGGCAATCGTCAGCTCATTGCCCGCGCTCACAAGAAGGGAATCCGCGTCATCGGCACAACGATTCCTCCCTTCGAGCACGCCCTCTTCCGCGACCCTTTCTATGACCGCTTTTACAGTCCTGAGAACGAAAAGATCCGCCAGGAGGTCAACGCCTGGATTCGCGCCAGCGGCGAATTCGACGGCGTGATCGATTTCGACGAAGCCGTCCGCGACCCGAATCACGCCACGCAGATTTTGCCTGCCTTCGACAGCGGCGACCATTTGCACGTCAATGACGCAGGCAACGTCGCCCAAGCCAACGCCATCCCCCTGGCGCTGTTCCACACCCACTAAGCCTGGTTAACGGCGGACGATTTTGTTGCCTTAATTGCCAGCCAAGTTGCTTCATGTTCGGACCTGCGGCATCCTGTAACGCGATATGGATTTCTCTTCCTCACGGCAGTGGATTGAGTCGCTGTGGCTTCTCTTTGGCGCGTACTGGCTCGTTTCCGCGTTCAAGCGGAAGAAAACCAAGCAGCGCGAGTCCTGGCCGCAACGTTTTACCTACACGTTGCCGCTCGCACTGGGCTTTTATCTTCTTTCTCAGCCGGAGGCCCGTTATGGCTGGATTGGCAATCGCTTCTTTCCCGCTGGTCCGTTCGGCGAATGGCTCGGCGTTTTGCTCACCGCCACGGGAATCGCCGTGGCCTTTTGGGCGCGCTGGCATCTCGGCACGAATTGGAGCGGCGTCATCACTCTCAAAGAAGGCCACGAACTGATTCGCACCGGGCCCTATAGCTCCATTCGCCATCCCATCTACACGGGGATTCTGCTCGCGCTTCTTGGAACAGCCATCACTTTCGGCGAAGTCCGCGCGCTGCTCGCCGTAGCTATCGCTTGGCTTTCCTTTTATGTGAAGGCCCGCCGCGAAGAATCCTTTCTTAGCCAGGAATTCGGTCCAGGGTTCGCAGAGCACAAACAACACACCGGAATGTTTCTGCCAAGATTGTCCTGACAAACTGTTCCACCGATGCGACTGCTTGTCATCCTGAGCGAGGCGATGGATCTGCTGTTCGCTCGCTCTTCACTTTGATTTGAGAGCAATGCTCGACTTGTTTTGCTTTCTTCAAAGTTGTTTCTATCTTCGTTGTGAAGCGCCTCGCATTTCCGAATTAATTTCTGTACAATCCCGCTGCTTTTATAAATCTTTTGCCGGGTTAACCCAGGGCAGGTGCCATGAAACTGAATTCCACTCTTTTGAAGAGCACCGGTGTTGCGGCGCTAGGAGGGCTGCTCTTTGGTTTTGACACCGTCGTCATCTCCGGAGCCATCCAGCCGCTCGAGAATCTCTACCACCTCACGCCGTTCTGGAAGGGATTCACTGTCGCCGCCGCGCTGATCGGCACTGTGATTGGCTCCATGCTCGCCGGCATTCCGGGAGACCGCCTGGGGCGCCGCGCCAGCTTGCGCTGGATGGCGATCTTATATGTGGTATCTGCCGCTGGCTGCGCATTTGCCTGGAACTGGAGCGCAGTCTTGTTGTTCCGCTTCATCGGCGGACTCGGCATCGGCGGCTCGTCCGTTCTCGGACCGATGTACATCGCGGAAATTGCTCCCGCAAAATGGCGTGGCCGCTTGGTCGGCATCTTTCAATTCAACGTCGTGTTCGGAATCCTCCTTGCCTACTTTTCGAACTACTTGATCGGAACCATGGGCTTTGGCGACGCGGAATGGCGCTGGAAACTTGGCGTTTCCGGCATACCCGCCGCGCTTTTCCTCCTGATGCTTTTCGGAATTCCCGAAAGCCCGCGCTGGCTGGTCAAGAAGGGAAGAACGAACGAAGCCGGCGATGTGCTTCGCATGACCGGCGAAGAAAACGCCGAGCAAGAGCTGCGGGAAATCGTGGAATCCATTGACGCGGAACACGTCACCAGCGACGCGCTCTTCACCGGGAAATACCGCCTCCCAATTTTCCTCGCCGTCACCATCGGCATGTTTAATCAGCTTACCGGCATCAACGCCATCCTTTACTACCTGAACAGCATCTTTGCGCACGCGGGCTTCAACAAAGTTTCCGGCGATTTGCAAGCCGTCGCGGTCGGGGCCACCAACCTCATTTTCACCTTGATTGCCATGGCCGTAATCGACAAACTCGGGCGCAAAACACTATTGCTCGTCGGCTCGATTGGCACTTGCCTTTGTCTCGCCGGCGTCTCGGGAATCTTTCTCACCAACCGCCACCAGGAACTGCTGGTGTGGATGCTGATTGGTTTCATCGCCTTCTTCGCGTTTTCGCAAGGCGCGGTGATCTGGGTCTATCTCAGCGAAGTGTTTCCCAATCGCGTGCGCGCCAAAGGCCAGAGCCTCGGCAGTTTCTCCCACTGGATCATGAACGCGCTGATTTCCTGGACCTTCCCGCTGATGGCGGCGTCCTCCGGCGGCTACCCGTTCGCGTTTTTTTCCGCCATGATGGTGGTGCAATTCTTCGTGGTGCTCTTCTTCTACCCTGAAACTAAGGGCATCTCGCTCGAAGAAATGCAGAAAAAACTCAAAATCGCCTAGCGGGACGTGGCGCCACCAATCCCGCAAACCAGGTCATCCTTTTTGCCGCTTTTTCCGGCGGACTACCGTTTTTGCTTTCCTAAGATGAGCCATGGCATGTCGCAAAAGCTGGTTCGCCCTAGTCTGATAGCCACGGCCATCGGATTTGAGCCAAGCGATGACATCCGAATCCAGGCGCATGGTGACCGGCTTCTTCGCCGGCCGGTAGAACTTGCCTATTTCGGCCCCACTCCAGTCGAGAACCGGCGGAATATCGGAAAAGTCAATGTCTTCGTCTTTTTTTGCCGCGATGGCACGAATGTCTCGCATTTGTTCCTTTGTGAGCTTCCTCATACGCTTTCCTTTCGTGTGACTCGGCGGCGCGAGCAGAAATGATGCGAATAATCTCTTCGTCTTTTTGCTGACGATAGGTGTGAACAACCAGCAAAATCGCGCCAGGTCCGGCTCCAATTGTCAACCAGCGCTCCTCGTCCTCAAACGCAAGATCACGCTGGGTAATTGCATAGGGATCGTCGAAGACCAGGACAGCAGTTTCAAACCGAACATCGTGTTTCCGAAGATTGTGGCGATTCTTGTGTTCATCCCACTCAAATCGCATAAGCTAGCCAGTTCAATATTATTGAAAGGGTTGTCCTTTGTCAATATATTTGTATGTACACCGAAATGCCAACCGAACAAGTGACATCAGCGGCGGCCGGCGGATTTTGCTGTTCGGGCGGCGAGGCGTTGGCGTGCGTAGTCGCTCCAGGGCCGATTTCTTCCAGCACGCTACCCAGATTGAAGTGTGCCAGCCCGCTTTGGGGATCGCATTCAATGGCGCGGCGATAGCAGCCGGCAGCCTTTTCGAAATTTCCTTGTTCGTAGTAGAGCGTTCCGCAATTGATCAGGGCGTCGGTGCGCCGCGGATCCTTCCGCAAAGCGTTCTCGTAGGCGTGGATCGCTTCCGCCCAGGTTTTGCGGTTTGCGCGGTCGGCTTCGTAATCGAGCGCCAGAGCGAACCACTCATCGGCGCCGCGCTCGGAAATGACCTGAACTTCCTCGTCCAGGTGGCGCGTCTCGAAATTCATCACGAACTGGCCGGTCACCGGCTCAAGCCGCGCGCCTTCGCGCTCGACGATGACGTCTTTTCCGTCGGAGAGCACGCGCAGTTCAGTCAGCGGCGCCTGCACTTGCGAGAGTTTTTCGCGCAATGCCGCCAGCGAGCGCCGCAGCCGGGTGGCGGGGATTCCTTGCTCAATCAGCTGCTTTACGGTGCGCAGGGCGATGAGGTCGCGAAAATCGTAGAAGCGGTTGCCCTGATCGCTTCGCGCGGAAACGAGTTCGAGGCGGTCCCAGTAGTCCAGTTGTTTTGGAGACAGACCCAGGATGCGTTGGACTTCGGCGCGGCTGAATCGGTCCGTGGTTCCCATGAAAAATTTAGTGTACTGCTTTTCTTAGCCGACGGCTTTCTTCCCCTTCTTCGGAACGGCCACCGGACCGGCTGCTGCCGCGGGTTCCACCGCGCGCGCCGGCGGCTTCTTGGCCGGGGCCTGCCGCTCGGCGAGGCTCTTCTTTAGCGCCTCCATCAAATCAATCACGGGCGCCATGTGCGGTTGCTGCACTTCGGTCACTTCCTGGCCCTTGAGCTTGGCGGCAATCATGGCGCGCACGTTGTCCTGGTACGTGTCTTTATACTTCTGCGGCTCGAAGGGCACGGCAAGATTCTGGATCAGTTGCTGCGCGAGCTTTTTCTCCTGGTCTTTCAGCTCGACCTTGTCCGTCGAAGACGATTCCGCGGCGCGAATCTCGTTCGAGTAGAACATGGTATGCAGCATCATGCCCTTGTTGCCCGGCCGAACGACCACGATATGTTCGCGCTGGTGCATGGTGAGCTTCGCGATGGCCGCGTATCCGGACTCCTGCATCGCGCTCATCAAGAGCTGGTAAGCCTTCGCGCCGCCTTCATCCGGCGCGAGATAATAGGATGCGTCGAAGTAAACGGGATCCACTTCGTCCATCTTCACAAACTCGAGAATTTCCATGACGCGCGCCGACGACGGCTCGATCTTCTCGATCTCCTTTTCGTCGAAGAGCACGTACTGATCTTTCTCGTATTCGTAGCCCTTCACGACTTCCGAGCGCTCGATGATGCGGTTGTGCGTGGGGCAAAACAAAGGCTGCTTGACGCGCGTGTGGCATTCCTTGTGGAGCTGATTGAAGCTGATGCGCTCGGTGCGCGCCGCCGTGGTCAGCCGCACGGGGATCGAAATCAACCCGAAGGTGAGATGTCCCTTCCAGACCGTTGAAGCCATGCAGAAACTCCTTCACAAAAGTTTCCCAGGGTCTCGTGTCCCTAAGCCCGACCGCCCAGATTCGTTGCCGACTTGTAAGGTTAGCCGG
>QHYL01000389.1 GCA_003224105.1 Acidobacteriota bacterium
CGCCTGGCGCGGCAGTACCCCAAGGAAGACGCCGACTGGCGTATACGCGTGCAAAACCTGCGAGAGTCTTACGCGGCGAATCCAACCGCGACCAGTTTGCTGTTCTTTTTCCTTGGGGCTGTAGGACTGCTTTTCCTGATTGCCTGCACCAATGTGGCAAATCTGCTGCTTTCGCGGGGACTAACGAGACAGCGGGAATTTGCGGTGCGAACTGTGCTGGGGGCGGCACGCCGGGTGCTGGTGCGGCAGCTCCTTGTGCAGAGTCTGTTGATAGCGCTTTTTGCGGGCGCGGTGGGCACGCTGCTGGCAAGTTGGAGCGTCGGTGTTTTCACGGGCGTGCTCCCGCAGGAAGATCTGCCACGAGCTGCGTACATTCGGTTAGATGGCAGGGTATTTGCTTTTGCCATTTTGTTGTCATTTGCAACGACAATCTTGTTTGGGCTTATTCCAGCGTTGTTTGCGTCCAGAGTTGACCCAAATTCCTATCTGAAAGAGAGTGCGCGCGGCATAGCCGGGGGCTCAAGGCAAGCGAGAGTGCGGAACGTCCTCGTTGCCGCACAGATGGCGACCGCTCTGGTCTTGCTCTTTGTGGCGGGCCTGTTTGTCAACAGTTTCCTAAGACTGGAACGCGCTTCTCTGGGTTTCGATCCGAGCAATCTTCTTTCCGTAAGAATTGCGTTAAGAGGGCAGCAATATTCTGCACCTGAAAGAGTGACCCTCTTCTATCAAAGCTTGCTGGAGGGAGTGCGCGGATTGCCGGGAGTACACGGGGCGGTGGCCGCAAATGCGGTTCCGTTCGCCGGTGGTCCAAGCGTTCGCTTTGTAATCAAGGGGCGCTCTGAGGCCGCGCTTGGGGAAGAACCCTTTGCGCTGAATCATGTGGTGACGGCAGGTTATTTCCGCCTGATGAAGATACAACTACTCGAGGGCCGCGATTTTGACGAAAATGATTCCACGGGAGCGCCCCGCGTTGCCATCGTCAATGAGAACCTGGTGCGTCATCACTTTCGAGGCGAAGACCCTGTTGGAAGAGAGTTGGAAATCACAGGAGGCTGGGGGGAAGGCAGGCCTGTTGGACGCGTCCAGATTGTGGGTGTGGCAGCAAACGCGAAGGAAGTCGGCTTGAACGAGATCGATTTTGACAGCATCTACTTTCCTTTCTTGCAAATCGCTGATCCGGCCATGTACCTGGTTCTTTCGACGCCTAATCCTGGCGCTGGAATTTTGGACTCGGTACGGAAAGAAGTGGCCGCTTTGGACAAGGACCTGCCTCTCTACAACATTGCTTCCATGGAGAAGCGAGTTGCCGACGCGCTCCGTGGAGACCGGTTCAATCTGCTTTTGATTGGCAGTTTCGCGTGCTTTGCAGTTCTGCTTGCGTCCGTGGGAATTTACGGCGCAATTTCCTATTCGGTGGAACAACGAACGCAGGAGTTCGGCATCCGCATGGCATTAGGAGCGAGCCCAGAAGGAATCTACGTGCTTACTCTACGCAAAGCTGGCGTCTTGAGTCTTGCCGGGCTGGCAGCGGGTGTGGCTATCTCGTTGGCTTTGGGCCGCATTGCCGGAAGCCGCCTTTACCTTGTACCGCACGAGCACAACGGGTTGCTGTATGGAGTGAGCGTATTCGATCCGTTGACACTCACGATTGTGTTTGCGCTTCTCGCGATCGTTGCGCTGGCCGCTAGCTATTTCCCCGCGCGGAGGGCGATGCGAGTCGACCCTATGGTGGCACTGCGGTATGAATGAAAAGAAAGTGGCGAGTGACGAGTGGGAGCGAACGAAAATCAGGAGCCGGAGTGAAGCTATTGGTTCTTGGTTGAGTCGGAAGCGGAAACAAAGAGTGGCAGATGATCAATAGGTCGGAAGATGAGGTGAAGAGAAGTTGAGGTGAAGATTATGTTGGGCTGGTTTTGGCTGATCGCTTCGCGGATTTGGGGATGGTTGTGGCGGCGCCCTACGGATGAAGAGTTCGCGCAGGAGCTGGAGTCGCATTTGAATTTCCTGACGCAGGAAAACCTGCGGCGCGGCATGGCGCCCGACGAAGCACGGCGAGCGGCGCGCGTGCGGCTCGGAGGAATGACACAAATCAAAGAAAGGCGTCGCGAGATGCACACGCTGCCGCTGCTGGAGACATTTGTCCAAGATGTTCGCTACGGGCTGCGCACGCTGCGGAAGTCGCCGGGATTCACCAGCGTTGCGGTCCTGACGCTGGCGCTTGGCATCGGCGCGAACACAGCGATTTTTACTTTGATTCACGGAATTTTGCTGAAGCCTTTGCCAGTGGCGCACCCCGAGGAACTCTATAACCTCGGCAACGATCAGGAATGCTGCTCCATCTCGGGAGATCAGGAGAGCTTTACGCTGTTTTCGTACGAGCTCTACCGGGAAGTGCGGGAGCACACGCCGGAATTTTCGGAGATTGCAGCGGTGCGATCTCATCCGCTCACGCTGAGCGTAAGGCGAAGCGGCAACGAAGCACTCGCGCAGCCTTTGCTGGCGCAGTTTGTTTCCGGCAACTACTTCACGTTGTTTGGCTTGAGAGCTTTTGCGGGACGAGCGCTGACGCCGGCGGACGACGCGGCCGGGGCGGCACCGGTGGCGGTGCTGAGCTATCGCGCGTGGCAGACGCACTTCGAGGGCGATGCCTCGATTGTGGGCAGCACGCTGATTGTGGATCGCCAGCCGGTGACGGTGGCGGGAATTGCGCCCGCGAGCTTTTATGGGGAGACGTTACGCGGCGATCCGGCGGACGTGTGGTTTCCGTTGGCGGCGGAGCCGACGCTGATGCGAATCAATTCGCATTTGAACCAGCCGGATAATTTTTGGCTGTACGCCATTGGGAGATTGCGGCCGGGAGTGCCGGGGCGGCAAGCGGAGGCACATCTCAAGGCGGAGATAAAGCTGTGGCTGGCGGCGCGGCCCAACCTGTCCGAATACACGCCGGAGGAACTGGAGAAGATGAAGTTTACGCTGACCTCCGCGAGCACGGGGATTCAGAAACTGCAAGTGGACTATGCGGAGGCGCTGCAGTTTCTGATGGTGGTGTCCGGATTCGTGCTGCTGATTGCGTGCGCAAACATCGCGAATTTACTGCTGGTGCGGAGCACAGCGAGCCGTGTCCAGGTGGCCGTGCGTGTGGCGCTGGGAGCTTCGCGGGGGCGGATGATCCGACAGGCGGTGACGGAAGGTTTGCTGTTGGCGCTGCTCGGCGGGGCGGCGGGAGTGGCACTGGCGTTTGCGGGGACGCGAGCGATATTGCTGCTAGCGTTTCGCGGCGCGGAGTTCGTGCCGATTGAGGCGAGCCCCGCGATGCCGGTGCTGTTGTTTGCGCTGGGCGTGTCGCTGCTGACGGGGCTGATTTTCAGCATTGTTCCGGCATGGATAAGCTCGCGCACGCAGCCGGTGGAAGCGATGCGTGGCGGCGGGCGATCAATCACCGAGGGGTCCACGCTGCCGCAACGGGCGCTGCTAGTGTTGCAGGCGACGCTGTCACTGGTGCTGCTGGTGGGAGCGGGTTTGACGACAGAGACTCTGCGGCGGCTGGAGAATCAGAAGTTTGGATTCGAGACGCGTGGGCGCGTGATGGTGCAGGTCGACCCGGATTTGGCGGGCTACTCGCCGGAGCGGGTTGTGGCGCTTCATAACGCGCTACAAGAACTATTGATGCATATACCAGGCGTATTGAGCGCGAGTCTGTCGAAGTACAGTCCGATGGAAGGATCGAACTGGGGCGAGCGGATCAGCATTGCGGGAGGACCGGGCGAGAAGGACTTGGCCGATACGCGGAGTGCATCGCTGAATACGGTAAGCGCGCATTATTTCGAGACCCTTGGGACGCGTCTGGTGCGCGGGAGGTTCATCGACGAGAGCGACACGCCGGCATCGCGGCATGTGGCGGTGGTGAATGAGGCGTTTGTGCGGAGGTGTTTCCCAAAAGGAGATGCGCTGGGACAGCACTTCGGGATTGGGGACACGCGTCATGCGAATGATTTTGAGATTGTCGGAGTGGTAGAGGACACAAAATATATTGCTGCGCGAGAGGCGGCGTTCGCGATGGCGTTCTTTCCGCTTGTGCAGGCGCAGGAACTCAACGCCAATATTTTTCATGACATTCAGTTGCTGGTGGCAGGCAGACCGCGAAACTTGCAGCCGGAGATTCAGCGGGCGCTGGCAAGCGTTGACCCGAACCTGACCATGATTCGTGAGATTAGTTTTGAGGAACAAGTCCGACGGAATTTTAATGAAGACCGTTTGGTAGCGCGGCTGACGGCTCTGTATGGGGCGCTGGCTTTGCTTTTGGCGTGCGTGGGATTGTACGGAGTCGCAGCATACACGGTGGCGCAACGGAAGAGCGAAATCGGGATTCGCATCGCGTTGGGAGCGCCGCGAGGAAGCATCGTGAGGATGCTTCTGCGTGTGGCCGTGGCGCCGGTAACGCTGGGATTGCTGATTGGTCTGCCGCTGGCGTTGGCGGGAGGGCACGCGATTGCGAGCGGGTTATATGGGGTCAGGAGCTACGACCCGTTTGTGCTGGGAACGGCGGTATTGGTTTTGGCGGTATCGTCGATTGTGGCCGTGCTGATTCCGGCGCGGCGCGCAGCGCGGGTGGATCCCATGGTGGCGCTGCGGTATGAGTGAAAAGAAAATGGCGAGCGGCGAGTGACGAGCCTGCAGAATCAATGCCGTGAGTCAGAAGCAGGAGGGTATAACCGCGAAGCACAAAGCAAGGTATTTACGGGAAAGTACCCTCACTGCAATCTGGCCTTGAGCGGAGAAAACAGAATGGTAAGATGCAGCCAGAATGCGCGAGCAGCTGGTCCGTCTCAGGGCCTCAATGGAAAACATACTGCAAGACATCCGTTATTCGTTCCGCACGCTGAGCAAAAACCCGGGCTTTGCTGCGGTGGCAGTGTTGACGCTGGCGCTGGGCATCGGGGCTAACACAGCAATCTTCAGCGTGGTCGAGAATGTGCTGCTTCGTCCGCTGCCGTATCCTCAGCCGGAAAACCTCGTACAAATCTGGAATACCTACCAGCCTCAGGTTCCCCGGGCGGCTTTGTCACCGGGCGACTACGCAGACTGGGGCAAACAAAACGCGAGCTTTTCGGAGATGGGAGCATACGTGCAACTCACCAGGGGATTCAATTTGACCGGCGAAGGTGAGGCACAGCGGGTGTTGGGGAGCTACGCAAGCGCGAGCCTGTTCCCCATGCTTGGGATAAAGCTCGCGGCTGGCCACTACTTCGTTCCAGAAGAGGACCGGGCAGGCAGTTCTCCTGTGGTGATATTGAGTCATCGCCTTTGGCAGAGTCGATTTGGGGGCGACCCGGAGGTGGTGGGCCGAACGATCACGCTCGACAACCAGCGGTATACCGTTGTCGGCGTCTTGCCCGCCGATTTTCGCCTTCTGCGCTGGCCTGACTTTTGGATGCCCATCGGGCAGTATGAAGATGACTTGACCGAACACGTTCATCACGCGTTCAACGGGATTGCGCGGCTGAAGCCGGGCGTCACGTTGGCGCAAGCGCGAGACGAATTGAAGAGACTGAACGAACAGGAAACCATCAAGTATCCGGATTCGCACAAGTTCTTTGGCGTGCTCTTGGAGCCGATGGAGGATCCATCCGTCGCGAAGTTGCGGAGCATCCTGCTGGTTCTTTCCGGGGCGGTGGGGCTGGTGCTGCTGATTGCCTGCGCCAACATCGTGAACCTGCTGCTGGTGCGCAATTCGGGAAGAGAGCGGGAAGTGGCGGTGCGAACGGCGTTGGGAGCGAGCCCGTGGCAGTTGTCGCGGCAGTTGCTGACGGAAAGTTTGCTGCTGGCGGTGGGGGGCGGGGCGGTTGGGTTGCTGCTGGCGGTTGGGGGGCTGCGGGCGTTGATGGCGTTTGTCCCCGCGGACCTGGGAGTGGTGCGGGAGAGCGGGGTGAATAGCAAAGTGCTGGCGTTCACCGCCGCAGTTTGCGTCGCTACCGGAATTATTTGCGGGCTGCTTCCGGCGCTCCGCGCACTGCGGGCAAATCTCGCGGGAGTTCTGAAGCAGGGCAGCAAAGGCGCTGGAGGGTCGGGGCGTCACCGGACACACAACGTTTTGGTGATTTCTGAGATTGCGATGGCGCTGGTGCCGCTGATCGGAGCGGGGCTGCTGCTGCGGAGTTTTGAGCATTTATTGGAAGTGAATCCCGGCTTTCGCGTGGACCATATTCTGACTATGGAGGTGCAACAAGCGGCGCTGCCGTTTGCGCAGATCCGGCAGTTTTCACAGGAAGATTGGATTCGGGTTGGGCTAAGGCAGTCCTTGCAATTCGAGCAAATCGCGGAGAAGATTCGCGCGCTTCCCGGCGTAAAGGAAGCCGCAGGCGTAGACGACCTGCCGTTGAGCAACGAGTTCCGCCAGGCGTCGAGATTCGTGATTGAGGGCCAGCCCGTCCCCAACGCAGGGGCGCGGCCGATTGTGCAATTCCGAACCGTGAGTTTGACGTATTTTTCCGCACTGGGAATCCCGCTGCGCGAGGGCAGGGTTTTCACCGAGGACGACTGGAAAGTGCCGAGGGCGGTGATCAACGAAACCATGGCGAAGCGCTTCTGGCCGAAAGGCGATGCTATTGGGAAGCGCATTAATCTCTGCTCGCTCGATCCAAAACCATGCTGGACCACCATCATTGGCATTGTGGGAAACGTGCACCAGTTTGGACTGGATGGCGGGCCGACATTTGACGTTTATTTTGTAGGTGGATGGACGGCATATGTGGTGGTGCGGACGGCGGCGGATCCGCTGGCGCTTGCGCCTGCGGTAGCAGATGTGATTCACAAAGAAGCCCCGAATCTGCCGGTAACCCACGTGCAGACCATGGATGAGTTGCTCGATGGATCGATTTCTCCCCGGCGATTCTCAGCGATGCTGGTTGGAGTTTTCGCCGTGCTTGCCGTGGTGCTGGCCGCCGTCGGCATCTATGGAGTGATGAGCTACACGGTGAGCCAGAGAACGCAGGAAATTGGTCTGCGCATGGCGCTGGGAGCGCAAGCCGGCGATGTACGCAGCATGATTCTGGCACAGACGCTCAAGCTGACGGTTGTTGGCGTGGCGATTGGGTTGGCCGGAGCGTTTGGGGTGGCACGCTTCTTGACGAGCCTGCTTTATGGCGTGGGGACTCATGATCCAGTTACGTTCCTGGGCGTGGCTGTTTTTCTGATTCTGGTGGCGGTGGTGGCGGCGTATGTCCCGGCGCAGCGCGCCATGCGCGTGGAGCCGATTGTGGCGCTGAGGTACTAGTGAAGCTCACCGACTAACCTGTTTTCCCCGAACTGACTTTGAAACGCTACAAACTTCTCATCCGTCCAATCTGACGGTTTCGCAGAGTGGGCGAGGCCTGCTAGAGCCCTGATTACCGAGAAATTTGCATGGAAGGCGGAGAGGTGTGAGATGAGAAGAGGAAACTTGTGCGTCCTGGCTGGAATTTTGGTGGCGCTGGTTGCGCCTGAGGTTATGGGTCAAAGCGATCCGCAGCGTCCGACGGAATCGCCGTCGCAGCAAATGACGGTTCCTCCGGCTCAACAACCGCCCCAACAACGCCAACGCACACAACGGCCTCCGGAGCAGCCGTCACCCGCGCAGGCCGAAGGCGCCCAAGGGAAGCAGCCGCAGCGCCCGCCGGTACCCGAAGAAAAATCTTCGGTGACGCACCACTTAGCGCGCATCGCGGGACAGGAGATCAAGTACACGGCGACCGCCGCGACGTACAACATCAAGGCCGACGACGGGACGCCGAAGGCAACGATGTTTTACGTGGCGTACACGAAAGAAGGCGTGACAGATATCTCCAAGCGACCTATCAGTTTTGTCTATAACGGCGGCCCGGGCTCGGCGTCGCTCTTCACGCACATGGGGATGGGGCCAAAGCGCGTGGTTTTGACGCCGGATGGGCACGGGATGCCCGCACCATACGCGGTGGTAGACAATGAAGATTCCTTTCTGGACGCAACCGATCTGGTTTTCATTGATGCCATCTCGACGGGATTCAGCAGGCCCGCGCCAGGAGAAGCTCCCAATCAATTCCACGGGATCATCGCGGACGCGAACTGGTTCGCGGATTTCATCTATCAGTACATCACACGCAATGAACGCTGGGCTTCGCCGAAATTTCTAATCGGCGAGAGCTATGGAACGACGCGGTCGGCAGAACTGGCCGGCGTGCTGCAGGAGCGCCATCAAGTTTACTTGAGCGGAGTCGTATTGCTTTCGTCTGTGGCATTCTCCAATTGGGGTGCCGACAACCGTTCGGAATTTTTTCTGCCAACGTATGTGACTACCGCTTGGTATCACCATTTGCTGCCGCCCGATTTGCAGAGCCTGAGCATCGAGCAGGTGGCGCAGCAAGCGCGGGAATTCGCGCATGGAGAATATGCCGCAGCGCTCGAAAAAGGCGACGCGCTTCCAGCGGGGGAGCACCAAAAAGTGGTTGCGGACCTAGCGCGGTTCACCGGGCTCACGCCAAAATACATCGAGCAGACGAACCTGCGCATCAGCCCGTTCCGGTGGTTTAAGGAACTGGAACGCGACAAGCGGCGGACCATCGGCCGGCTGGATTCGCGTTTCGAGGGCATGGACGTGGACGCGGCTGGCGAGCGCGTGGAGTACGACCCCAGCGAAGCGTCGTATGAGGGCGCGTTTGTCGCGACGTTTCACGACTACGTGCGGCGCGAACTTAAATGGGACAGCGAAGCGTACTACACGGTGAGCGCGAACGTGCGACCGTGGGACCAGACAGGGAACACCGAAGTGGCGGAAGTTTTGCGCGCGGCCATGACGCAGCAGACTTACCTGAAGGTGTTGGTGCTTTGCGGCTACTATGACGTAGCCACGCCGTTCAATGGCATTGAAAATACGTTTGCACACATGAATCTGGAGCCGCCCGCGCGGAAAAACGTGAGCTTCGCTTACTACGAAGCCGGACACATGATGTACGTTGACGAGAAAGAGCATCACAAGCTGCACAAAGACGTGGATGAGTTCATTAACGCGAGGTATACACGCTGAAGCAGGCGAGCAACGGGGAGTGTTGCGCGCTATGATGGCGAATCAGGATAAGGATACTTAGCCAAAAGAAGGACGCGTCGCGATTGCTCGCATTTCAAGTTGAAAAAGGAAAGTTGCGTTCGGTTATGAAGCCGTTGCCGAAGTTGCGGCCGGGGTGGGCGTTGGTGCACGTGCGGCTGGCAGGAATTTGCAATACGGACGTGGAGATTTTGCGCGGGTACCACAATTTCCAGGGGACGCCGGGACATGAATTCGTGGGCGAAGTCGCAGAGGTGGCGGACGTTTCGGCCGGCGAACGGAAGAAGTGGATGGGGCGGCGGGTTTGCGGGGAGATCAATGTTGCGTGCTCGGCTTATGGTTTCAGGCCGCAGTGCGAGTTTTGCCAGCGCGGATTGAAAACGCATTGCGCGCGGCGGACGGTGCTGGGCATCGTGGCGCATGACGGAGCGTTCGCGGAGTATTTGGCGCTTCCGCTGGAAAATCTGCACGTTGTGCCGAATTCGGTGAGCGATGAAGAAGCGGTGTTTACGGAGCCGTTAGCGGCGGCGTGCGAGATTTTGGAGCAGGTGGATGCGGAAAAAGTGGAGACGGCCGCGATTCTTGGAGACGGGAAGCTCGGTCAACTGTGCGCGAGAGCATTGAAGGGCGCGGTGCCTCGCGTGGTCTTGTACGGCAAGCACGACAAGAAGCTGGCCATTGCGCGGCATGCAGGGATCGGAACTAGAAAAGTTCGGGGAGATTCCAGCGAAAGCGCGCGTGTCAGAGAGGCTTTTCCGCTGGTGGTGGAGGCGACGGGTTCGCCAAACGGGTTGGGGCTGGCGCAGCAGATGACGGAGCCGCGAGGAACGCTAGTGCTGAAATCAACGTTTCATGGTGCGGCGCCAGTAGAGACGTGGCCGATCGTGGTGAAAGAGATTAACGTGGTAGGCTCGCGGTGCGGGCCATTCAAGAAGGCGGTGGCGCTGCTGCACTCGGGCGGGGTGGATTTGAAACCGCTGATTACGCATACGTTTCCGTTGGTGGAGGCGCAAAAAGCCATTGCTTTTGCCCAACGGGCGGGAGTGCTGAAGGTTTTGCTCAAAGCGTAAAAAAATGAAACTTGAGTTCCTGGAATATGGCTCGCCAGACTGTCCGCTTGTTCGCCTTTATGAATTCACGTCCCAAGAGGCTTATGACTTTCGCCGAATTGCTCTGCAGCTAGCTAGGGGGAGAGAGCACACCGTCTTTCTGAATGAGCGGCCGGGTACGGTTCCGATCGGGGGTTGCGAATTAACGCTCCAGAAAGAAAACAAGGATCGCGGAGTGTCCGAAATTTCCTCTGCGAAGTTCAAATGGGTCCTTTCCCAAAATGGCTGGCTTCAGGTAGCGCATTTGATTCGGCCCTTTTCGCGCGGCGCTAGCACAAGCTGGCAATGGCTTTCAGAAAAGGGACAAGCACGAATCCTTCTCTCGTGTGACGGCGGTTGGTAAGTAAAGGTGGTTCAGAGGCGGTTGATGCAGGACGCGACGCAGGCGGCGCCGAAGCCGTTGTCAATGTTGACGACGGTGACGTTGGAGGCGCAGGAATTGAGCATGCCAAGAAGCGCGGCAATGCCGCCGAAACTGGCGCCGTAACCAACGCTTGTGGGCACGGCAATGACCGGGGCAGCGACGAGGCCGCCGACCACACTGGGAAGAGCGCCTTCCATCCCGGCAACACAAATGATGACGCGGGCTTGCGAGAGTTTGCTTTCGCGATGTTCGAGCAGGCGATGAATGCCGGCGACACCGACGTCGTAGAGCTGATCGACACGATTGCCCATCATGCGCGCGGTGAGCAAAGCTTCTTCGGCGACTGGGATGTCGCTGGTACCGGCGGAAACGACGAGGATCAAGCCTTTGCCGGTGACTTCGCTGCT